>JBJKRV010000463.1:0-4547 GCA_046704465.1 Opitutaceae bacterium
CTCCCCGAAACCTCGCGTCCTTTGCGCGCCCCGCCCATGCCGGGTCGGGGCCTTGTTGGCGAGGTGGTCTCGCCAGAACGCGCCGTCTCGTGCTAGTCTTCACAGTAGCAACCTAATCCCTCTGGGGAAACTGCGTTGGCGCGCGGATCGATACTCTCCGCTCACCTGACTCGGCTCGGGCGCGGTATCTCATCGCCCCTTGCCGCACAGCTCCTGAGTCGTATCACTGAGCGGTCACGACACCGCCCAGAGGAGCTGGTGACATATGCCTGTCAACTCGCGATTGCTCGCGGTCGGAGGGGAACGCTGAACCAGCTTCAGCCTTCCTTTCCCCGGTTGCCCGGGATTATCCCAGTCGCGCCCTCCGCAGGTTTTTCATGCCCGCGGCACTTCGACTGTTCCATCAAAGAACGCGGCCACCGTGTTACGGAACTCATGGATTGTCACGGTTTTGTTCTGCACAAGTTATTAACAGACGGCGCGGTGAATAACTTGGCAGCAAGCTTCTCCACCGGTTGTCCACGGCTGCCGGCCCGCCTCAACGCGTCCGCCGCCGCGGCGGGCTTGCCCCTCGTGGGCGACCGTGTACCGGTTGCTGCGTGAGCCGGTCACCGCGCGAACTTCCCATCTACGAACTCGAGGCGGCGCTCGTCGGCGCCGTGCGGGAGACCGGACGGCTGCTGCTGCAGGCGCCGACCGGCTCGGGCAAATCGACGCAGGTTCCGCAGATGCTGTTGCGTCACGGTTTTTTGGATGCAGGTCAGGTTGTGGTGCTCCAGCCGCGGCGTCTGGCGACGCGCCTGCTGGCCCGGCGGGTGGCCGCGGAACTGGGGGTCGCGCTGGGACAGGAGGTGGGCTACCAGATCCGGCTGGAGTCGCGGGTGTCGGCGGCGACCCGGATCCGGTTTGTCACCGAGGGCGTCCTGCTGCGCCAGATGTCCTTCGAGCCGCGCCTGCCGGGGGTGAGCGCGATTGTGTTCGACGAGTTCCACGAGCGCCATCTCTACGGCGACATTACGCTCGCCCGCGCCCGGCAGTTGCAGGCGACGGCCCGGCCGGACCTCAAGCTCCTGGTCATGTCGGCGACCCTGGAGGCCGCCGGGCTCCGGGACTATCTCGCGCCGTGCCGGGAGCTGACCTCGCCGGGGCGCATGTTCCCGGTGGCGGTCGAATACCTGCCGCGCGCAGTCGATTTCGAGCACGAGCCGGTGTGGGACGTGGCCGCGCGGGAGTGTGCACGGGTGGCGGAGCGGACGCCGGGCGACCTCCTGGTGTTCATGCCGGGCGCCTACGAGATCAACCGGACCGTGCAGGCGGTGCAGGGCGAAAGGGCCCTGCGTGGCTTCGCGGTCTTCCCGCTGCACGGAGAACTGCCGGTGGACGCGCAGGACCGCGCCGTAGGCCCGTGTGGCTCCCGCAAGATCATCGTCTCGACGAATGTGGCGGAGACGTCGCTGACGATCGAGGGGGTGACGGCGGTGGTGGACAGCGGGCTGGCGCGCCTGGCGCGATACGATCCCCACCGCGGCATCAACACGCTCCTGATCGAGAAGATCAGCGCCGCTTCGGCCGATCAGCGGGCCGGCCGGGCGGGTCGCACGGCGCCGGGACTTTGCGTGCGTCTCTGGACCGAACGGGAGCACGCGCGCCGGCCGGCGCAGGAACTGCCCGAGGTGAAACGTTTGGACCTGTCCGAGGTGGTGCTCACGTTGAAGGCCTCCGGGATCGACAACGTGGCGGCGTTTCCCTGGCTGGAGCCTCCGGATCCGAAGTCCCTCGAACGGGCGGAGGCGCTGCTGGCGGACCTGGGTGCCCTGGGGAGGGACGGCCGGACGGCGCCGCCGGGCCACGCCGCCGCGCTGCCAATTACCGAAACGGGCCGCAAGATGCTCCGGTTTCCGATGCATCCCCGCTATGCGCGGATGTTTCTCGCGGCACAGGCGTACGGCTGTGTGCGTCCCGTGGCCATGATGGCGGCGCTGACGCAGGGGCGCAGCTTCCTGTTGCGCGGTGTGGATCGAGCCGTCACGGCCCGGCGGGAGGAGGTCCTGGGCGAGGAGCACGAATCGGATTTCTTCCTCCTCATGCGCGCCTGGCGCTACGCTGAGCGCGCCAGCTTCTCCCTGGAGGCCTGCCGGAGACTCGGCGTCCACGCGCAAGCCGCCCGCCAGGTCGAGCCGCTGTTCCAGCAGTTCCTTGACATTGCGCAGGACGAGGGTCTCGACGTCCGCGAGCGGCGGGTCGATGGCGAAGCGGTGCGGAAGTGCGTGTTGGCGGGGTTCTCGGATCACCTCGCCCGCCGCCTTGATGCCGGCACCCTGCGGTGCGAACTGGTGCATGGCCGGCGCGGGCAGCTGGCCCGCGAGAGCGGTATCCAGCAGGCCCCGCTCTTTGTGGCGGCCGACATCAGCGAGATCGAGACCCGGGGCGAGGCGACGGTGCTCCTGAGCCTGGCGACAGCCGTCGAGGAGGCGTGGCTGGCGGAACTGTTTCCCGACGACTATCGGGATGACTCCGGCGTGATTTTCGACGCGAGCACCCGTCGGGTGATGGTGCGACACGAGCGCCGCTTCCGCGACCTGGTGCTCGAGTCCAAACCGTCCGCCGACGAGCCGCCGGCCGGGGAGGCGGCCGCGTTGCTGGCCCGTGAAGTCCTGGCCGGACGAATCGCGCTCCCGGCGTGGAACGAGGCCGTGGAGCAATGGATCCTGCGGGTCAACTGCCTGGCGAAATGGTTTCCGGAACTGGAGGTGGCTCCCATCGGCGCGGCCGACCGCGCGACGCTGGTCGAACAGATCTGTTACGGCTGCACGGGGGCCCGTGAGCTGAAGGATCGTCCGGTCATGCCGGTGCTGCACGATTGGCTGCTGCCCGAACAACTGGCGGTGCTTGATGATTTCCTGCCGGAGCGCGTGGTGATGGCCAACGGCCGGCGGTCGCGCGTCACGTACGCCGCCGACGGGCCGCCCGTGTTGTCGGCGCGGATCCAGGAACTGTACGGCGTCACCGGGCGTTTCACGCTGGCCGGCGGGCGCGTCCCCGTCCGGATCGAGGTGCTGGCGCCGAACCACCGGCCGCTGCAGGTGACGGACGATCTCGCGTCGTTCTGGCGGGACATCTACCCGCAGGTGAAACCTGGACTGGCGCGCCGATATCCGCGGCACGAGTGGCGGTGAGCCGGACGGCAACCGGGCGGATCATTTCCGCGGCGCGACCGAAGGCGGCCGCTCGTAGAGAAGGATATGCCGGCCGAAGATCACGTAGTCGCCGATCCGGCGCAGGTGGGCGTCGCACCACGCCTGGGTCTGCGGCAGCATCTCCCGGAGTTCGTAGTCCCACGGGTAGGGGAGGATCGGGCCGGATTCGGTGAGGAAAACGAAGTCGCTTTCCTCCAGGCGTGCCATGATCAGCGCCGGGGGGGCGCGGGTGATTCCCAGCGGCATGGTCATCTGAAAGGGCACCCAGACCCGGTGGCGCTCATAACAAATCACCCGCATCACCTGGCCGTCAAAGAAGTCCGTGACCTGGTCGCTGCCGATGCGCGGCGCCGTCAGGCCCGCGGCGCGGGACCGCGCATAGATCACGTCGCACACGGTCAGCACGCGGCGGGCGTCGGCCTCGAAACCGGGCGGATTGGGGTCGCGGCACATGCGTTGGACGAAGAAGCCGGAGCCGGCGATCAGGGTGCCGGCGGCGACCGCGGCCGGCGCCCACCGCGGGGCGGTGCGCAGCAGACGATGCCAGACGGTCAGGACGCACACGACCGCCCCCGGAAGCAGCGCGGAGAACACGACGAATGATTACTCGGGCTGGACGATGAGAACGAGGGTGGGAGCGAGGAGAAAGGCCAGACCCAGAACCCCGGCCGCCGCCTGGCCGGCGGCCTCCGGCGACGGCTGTCGGTGCCGAAGGCGCCAGCCGGACAGCAGGGCGGTGACCGCCAGCACCCAGGCGACCCAGAAGCCGCCAAACTGGCGCGGAATCATGTCCCGCACCAGCCAGACCAGATCCGAGACCAGCCCGAAGTGGGAATCGCGGATCGAACTTTCCGGCCCCGTGAAGTGCCCGATACCGTAGTAAGTCCAGATCAAGGCGTGGTTGTGCCACAGAATCGGACCCGCCACGAGGGCGGCCGTCACGCCGGCAGCCAGGAGATTGAGGGCCCGGCGGGTGCGTTCCGACCCGAGGAAGATCCAGACGAAAAGCGCGATGAAGATCAGGGCGAGGTACGTGCCGGCGAGGAAGCGGACGAGCACCGTCAGGCCGACGGACGCCCCGAACAGGATGGACCAGCCGCGGCGCCGGAAGCCGTCGGTGCCCAGGGCAACGGCCAGCGTGACTCCCATCGCGGCGGCCGCCATCCAGTCGAGGCGAAAATCCAGCGCCGAGCCCTGCTGCACGGCCCAGGGCGAGGCCAGGGCCAGGAGCAGTCCGGCACTCGTCCAGGCCAGCGTCCGGGAGCCGAAGGCGCGGCGGACAGCGCCGAACAGGGCGGCCTGGCAGGCGACGAAGAAGAGGGCGTTGACGGCGAGGGCGGCGCTGCGGGA
>JBJKRV010000464.1:0-5262 GCA_046704465.1 Opitutaceae bacterium
GCCTGGGCCTGGGGCGCGACCGTGGGCGTGCCCGGCCCGATCGGCTTGCCGGTGAGCTTGAGGTTGGCGCCGACGATGAGCATGAGCGTCGCCATCGTGATCACCGGGCCGATCGCGCTGGCCGCCAGTTGGATGACCTGCTGGCGCCGCGGCTGGGCCCCCACCAGGTAGCCGGTCTTGAGATCGCCCATCATGTCCGACGCGCACGTGATCGCCACGCAGAGCGCCGCGCCGATCATCACCGCCGACATCACGTCGTCCTTGCCGGCGAGCATCATGACCAGGACGACGGTCAGGAGCGCCATGCCGGAGATCGGCGACCAATCGGTCATCCCGGCGCACTGGGAGATGATGATGCCGGCGAACCAGATCCAGACCACCGACACCGCCACCACGATGCCGCGCGCAAGCCAGGGGTTGAACGCATGCAGCCAGCCGGTGTCGCCGACCTTGCCGCCCATCGACTCGGCAATGACCAGGATCAAGGCGACGCTGACGAGGGCGACAATGACCAGCGACCGGAAGCCCATTTCGTCGCCCGGGGCGCTCGGGCCCGCGCCCGGTTTTCCCGCCTGGGCGATGCTCTTGACCGCCTCCTTGATCGACGGCAGCGCGGTGACCACGCCCATCAGGGCGCCGCCGAGCAGCAGCCCGATGCCCAGCGGGCGGTTGAACGCGTCGAGACCGTAGTTCGGCACCTGAAATCCGTGCACCGTCAGCGGCGTCCATCCCAGGGCGTACGCCAGCGGGTTCAACACGAGGTAGGCGAGGACGCCGCCCGCCAGCACCATGAGCCCCGGGCGTCCCGTCAGGTAGCCCGCGCCGAACGCGAACGGCGCGATGGCGAAGGCCAGCAACATCGAGTCGGGCAGGTGCAACAGGCGGCCGACATCGATCGTCGTGTCGGTGACGTAGAGGTCCGGCTTGCCGTCGCGGTTGCGGTCGACGCGCTCGGTGAGGTGCGAGCCCGGCGCGTGGCTGGCGACGAGCGCGGGAGCGGTCTCCGCGGGCAGGCGCAGGTCGAGCGCGGCGTATCCCGGCACGCCCAGGGACGGCAGGCCGGACGGCGCATAGATCGCCATGCCGACCAGCACGCCGACCGCGAGCACGATGGATTTGGCGGTGCCGGCACCCGGCGACTTGAGGATCGCGGCCACGGCGGTCGGCGTGGGAAACCGCAGGCGCTCGATGTCGAGCATCTGTTTCCGCAACGGGACGATGAACGCCACGCCCAGCACGCCGCCGCCCACGCAGGCGAGCGTCAGCAGCCAGAAGTTGGCGTCGCGGAACGTCATCTTGTAGCCGAGCAGGAAGATGACCGGCACGGTGAAGATGATGCCGGAATTCACGACGTTGACGGCCGAGGCCACCGTCTGGCCCATGTTGACCTCGAGGATGGATCCCCGGCGCAGGATGCCGCGCAGCACCCCGAATCCCACCACCGCCGCAATCGCGCTGCCCGTGATGGTGAAGCCGATCTTCAATCCCGAATAGGTGATCGCGGCGTTCATGATCGCGCCGAAGATCACGCCGAACGCGATCGCACTGGCGCTGGCTTCGGGATAACGCGCCTGGAACAAGCCCTCGTCCCGCTCGGCGGCGGACGGATACGGCTTCTCCGGCGGATTCATGTCGAGGGGGTGGAAAGCCTAAAGAATGCCGGTGCAGCGACTCCGGTGCACCGGCTGGCTTCATTGGACCTCGGTTTTGGGCCCAAGTCAAACCGGCGGACCGGAACGCCGCGGGCGGGGCGACGGCCGCCGCCATCCCGACCGAAAGATGGCGAACCTTGACCAGGGTTGGGCCGGGCTGGAAATCCGCCCAACGATGGCGAACCTTCGCCACCGTTGGACCGGGAGGCGGAGATCGAGCGAACGATGGCGAAATTGGACCGGGGTTGGGCCGGGCGGGGTTCTGCCCAACGACGGCGAACCTTGACCAGAGCTGGGCAGAGGGGACCGTACAGCCCGCTCTGGCGCCGTGATCAGTCCGCCGCCGCGACCCGGAACCAGTCGAAATCGGCGTGGCCGGCGCCCAGCGTCCCGGGCGGCGCCGCGGCGAACAATCCGACCTTGGCCCCGACCCACTTGCTCGGCGTGGCCTGAAAGACTTCGCCGAAAGGCTGGAACCGACCGTCGTCGGTACGGTAACTGAACCGGCAGCGGGCGGAGGCGTCGACCGCCACCCGCAGTTCGACCACCGGGGAGGTGACGACGATGGCGCCGTCCTCGATCACCGCGCCGCCTACGTTGGCGCGCTCGCAGACGCGGTGCACGAGGCGGACGCCGGCGGCGCTGCGGTGGAGGCCGATCCAGGCATAGCTGTATCCGAAGACGACCAGGCCGGCTCCCTCGCCGTCGATCGCCGGGGCGAAATCGAGCCGCGTCGTGGCGGTGAACGCCGGCGCCGGGAACTTCTGCATGAGCAGATTCGGGGCGAGCCAGAGGCTGTCGGCCGGCGGAACGGGAATGGGCGACAGCCGGAGCCAGCCACGCCGGGCCCGGAGGGACATCCACCCGCGGCGGGGATTGGCCTGCCACTGCCACTGCCGCCCCAGGGTCTCGCCGTCGAATTCGTCGGAGCAGGGCGGGGCGTCAGGGCTCTGCGGGGGCAGCGCGGGCTTGCGGGCGGCCAGGACCGGTTCGCCCTTGCCGTCGTGCTGGTCGCCGATCAGCGGCCAGTCGTCACGCCAGGTCATGGGTTGCAGGTGGACGATGCGCCCGTACGGCCCCCGGTCCTGGAAATGGAGAAACCAGTGCTCGCCGGCAGGTGTGTCGACCCAGGCGCCCTGGTGGGGGCCGTTGACCGGCGTCCGGCCCTGTTCGAGGACGATGCGCGGCTCGAAGGGTCCGCGGAGGTTTCGCGAGCGGAAAACGGCCTGGTAACCCTGGGGCACGCCGCCGGCCGGGGCGAAGATGTAGTAGTAGCCCGCCCGTTTGTAGAGCTTGGGACCCTCGAGGGTGTGCCAGCCGGGGAGTTGATCGCCGTCGATCACGATCATGCCTTCGTCGGCAACGGCGGTGCCGTCGGACGTGAGTTCGTGAAGCGTCAGGCGATTGCTGACGTTGGCGCGGCTGCGGGACCAGGCGTGGATCAGGTAGACGCGGCCGTCGTCGTCCCAGAAGGGGCACGGGTCGATCAGCCCGATGCGTCCGTCGCCGCCGCAGACGCGGATCGGCTCCGACCAACGGCCCCGCGGGTCGGTCGCGGTGACGACGAAGATGCCGAAGTCGGGATCGGGATAATAAATCCAGAACCTGCCGTCATGGTGCCGGATCGCCGGCGCCCACACGCCGCCCCCGTGGCGCGGGACCAGAAAATGGTCCTCGGGCATCAGGCGCGGGAGCGCATGGTTGACCAGGCTCCAGTTCACGAGATCGCGCGAGTGGAGGATGGGCAGCCCGGGAACGTGGCTGAAGCTGGACGCGGTGAGCCAGTAGTCGTCGCCGACGCGGACAGCGTCGGGATCGGAATAATCGGCGAACAGGATGGGATTCCGGTAGGTGCCGTCGCCCTGGTCCGGCTGCCACGGGGACGCGGGAGTGTCCATTGCGCTCATGAGGTCGGCCGCAGATTCAAGCCGCATGATTCAGCGGGGAGCAGTAATGACAAGGCCCGAGCGCAGGAGCGCGCTCCGGTCGCCGTTTGACGCACAGCGCAAAGCGGTCAGGCCGCCCGCGTTCCGCGGTCTCACTGCGCAGCGGGTGTCGGCCCGACCGGGGCTTCGGCGAAAACCTGGCGCACCCAAGCGATCACCTGGTCCATGAACCGGGGATCGTGTGCGGCCCACGAGAGCAACCGGTGCGGAGCGCCGGGAATGACGATGAGGCGGGCCGGGACGCCGGCCGCCTGCAGGCGCGCGACGAAGTTGCGAGACTCCTGGATCGGCACCGTCCGGTCGGCGTCGCCCTGCAGGATCAAAAACGGCGGCAGCCCGGGCCGCACGTGATTGATGGGCGAGAGCGAGGGCAGCAGGGCCAGGGCCTGCGGCGTGAAGCCCTTCGGGCAGCCGAGCAGATTCTGCAGCGCCTGCCACCTCCCGTGCCGCAGGGGCAGCTCGTATTCGAAGTTCGTCACGGGCGCGAACCCGACCACCGCCTGCACCCGCGTGTCCGGGGTCGGCTCCGTGCCCGCCAGGCACGCGTAGTGGCCGCCGGAGGAATGCCCGAAGAGCACGATGTGGTGCGGATCGCCGTGATACTCGGCGGCGTGGGCCTTCACCCAGCGGATGGCGGTGCGCACGTCGTCGAAGCCCTGCGGCCACGGATGGGCGGGCGCCAGCCGGTAATCGATCGAGAACCACGTGAAATGGGCGGCGGTGAGCGGGGCAAACCAGGGCGTGATGTCGGCGCTGTCGCCGGGATGGTTGCTGCCCGCCTTGTCGCCCGTGCACCAGCCGCCGCCGTGCACGAGGATCGCGATGGGAAACGGTCCGGGCCCATCGGGCACACTGGCATCGAGCAGCAGTTTTTCGCCGCCTGCCCGGCCGTATTCGATGTTGCGGATCACAGTGGCGGAGCGGGCCGGGGAGGCGCTCGCGGCCAGCAGCAGCCCGAGGGTGACGACGGAGGTGGCGGTTCTCATGAAAGGCGATGGCTTCGGAGCTTGGCAAAACGGCGGCCGGGAGAAAGGCCGGCACTACGGCCGGTCGCGCGGCGGCATGGCACCCGGAGCGGCGATCCCGATTTGCGGCACGAGCAGGTGCAGGATGGCGAGCGACAGCACGTACATCAAGGAGGCGACCGCGAAAATCGACACGTAGCTGTGCGTGGCCTCGAGCACGAAGCCGATCACCTCAGCCACGGCGGCTCCCGTCAGATAGGAGACAAAGCCGCCGAGGCCCACGACCGAGCTGATCGCCTGCTTCGGCATCGTGTCCGAGACGAAGCTGAAGAGGTTGGCGGACCAGCCCTGGTGACCGGAGCCGGCGACGCCGACAATGAGCACGGTGAGCCACACCGCCGGCACAAAGGGGGCGATGAACACCGGCACGACGGCCACCGCGCAGAGCAAGAGCGAGACCTTGCGGGCGGCGTTGAGCGTCCAGCCCCGCCCCAGCAATTGCGCGGCCAGCCAGCCGCCGGCGACGCCGCCGAAGCTGGCGATCAGGTAGAAGGCCGCCGTCCAATCGCCGACCGCCATCAGGCTGAGATGGAATCGCTTCGACAGGAAGTCCGGCAGGAAGAACATGTAGATGCCCCACACCGGACCGGCGAGGATGCCGGCGACGAGGTAGGCCCAGACGGCCCGCGAGCGGAGGAG
>JBJKRV010000465.1:0-7220 GCA_046704465.1 Opitutaceae bacterium
GGGTTACGACGATAGCGGCGCGGACTTCTCGGTCGACTCGGCCACGGGGCCGGCCAACTATGGAAATTACCCGACTACCGCGCAGGCCGGCATGGCCGATGCCTCCACCTTGACAACCAAGGTCTACACGAAGAATCGCCACAGCGGCAACCCGGCGACCTACATCAAGACAGCCCAAATCGACTCCAGTGCATCGAACACCTTGCCTGTACGGGCGGGTTCTTCCGGCCTAAGCATGGGAGACGCGGTCAGGGTGAACGTCTCGCTTTCGCTCGACGGCCTGCTCAAGGCTGGCACTAGCTATGTGGACGACGGGATCCTGAACGGCGGCGGTGTGATCGGTTTCACGGATCCGGTGGGCGGCGCGGAGCAAAGCTCGAGCGCGGATATGGGTGCCTCCTTCAGGATCATCGACCCAAACCTGATTTCTGGCGAAGGTGAGGCGCAGGGTCCGACCATGCTGATGAGTTTCGGTGCCAGCGGCGAGGTGGCGACCGACGCGATGAGCTGGAACCGGATAAACTCGACGTACGGATCCCAGTATCAGTGGTGGATCGAGCAGTGGGATGCCAATCACGACGGCTACAGTGAAATCGACAAGTTCATTAGGTGGAGCTACTCCAGCAACACCGGTGCGGCAGACAGCTTTTCGTACACTTACGAAAGCGGGATGAAAGACAGCGCCACCAGTCAGAACCAATTCGATCCGTTCTCGGTTGGTGGCTACGCGTTCGACACGGGAACGCTAAACATCACGTTCGACAGCTACGTCGGTGCGGACCTGGACGTCACCGGCGACATCTCGCTTTTCACGCAAACGTACGGGGTCGGCCTCACTTCACTGGCGTCGGGCGACTTCATGAATACGTTTACCGCCGGATTTACGAGCGAAACTAACGGAGTGTCGCTGACCATGGGCCCGGAGACTGCCCCGTCGTCTGTCCCCGACGACAGCGCAACCGTTCTTTTGCTCGGCATCGCCGTCGGCGGAGTCGCGTACCTCGGCCGAAAGACCAAGAAGAGCTAACTGCAGCGGAAGGCGAAGGCCGGCGGAAGATTCCACCACACGACCGGCCCAATCCGTACCTGCTGAAAATGGGCCCGCAGGTCGCGGTGAAAGGCCCGCGTCGAGGGATACCATCCGGCGTGGACATAACCGAAGCCGCAGAAGCGTCCCCCGGGCCTCAGGTTCGCGCGGATCTCTCCCATGATGCGGTCCTGCATGGCCCGGCCCATGTTCCCCCACGGCAATCCGCTCACAATACAGTCGGCGGCCGTCTGACCGTGGGCTGACAGCAGCGCGCCGAGATGCTCCGCCGATTCCCGGCACACGGTGGCCCGGGGGTGGCGGCGGCGCAGCAGCTCCACGTGCCGGGCGTCCAGTTCGAGGGCGAGAAAAGTGGTGTCCGGCCCGATGCGGTCCAGGATGGGCCGCGTGATCGCCCCGGTGCCGGCTCCCAGCTCGACCACCACGCCCGCGGTCTTGAGCGGACACCGTCGCAGGATCGCCCGCGCCAGGCCCGCGGAACTGGGGGCAATCGCGCCCACGCGACCCGGGCGGCGGACGAACGAGGTGAAGAAGCGCCAGTGGTCGTCGAACGCGATCAGGCGCGAGAGATGAGCTGAAGCGGAAGCCATGTGGACGGGGTTGCGGGGCGACAGACCTCAACCAGTGTGAAAATGTTCGCCGCAATATTCAACCCCGGGATTATGACGGCGCGGTAATCTCGCGAGCGGCCTTGCAGAAGGCGGGCCCGCCCGTGCAGCCGGCACGGATTCATGCCGGCGTTCGCGGTCAAGGCTTGTTGAAGCGGAAATTGATCAGGTCGAAGTCCTGGACGATGTAGGTCTTGGTCTCGAGTCGCATCTTGTTCGCGCGCTTGGCCTGTGTCTCGCCGCCGGCGGCGACGAAATCGGCAAAGCCGATCACTTCGGCGCGGATGAATCCCTTCTGGATGTCCGTGTGAATCACCCCGGCGGCCTCGGGTGCGGTCATGCCCAGCCGGATGAGCCAGGCGCGGTTTTCGGGGCCGCCGACCGTGAGGTAGCACCCATAGCCGCTCTCGGCCAGCACGCGCACGAGAAAGGCGTCGAAGTTCTCCAGGTCGGCCGGCGAGGCCACCACCACGGGCTTGAGCGTGATCAAGGCATGGGCCGCGAGCGCCTGCGCCTCATCCGGCGAGAGCTTCACCGCGGACGCGAGCTGCTCCTGTTCGAGGCCGGCCTTGATCTTCTCCAGTGCCGTTCGCTCCGGCTCCGCGGGGCTGCGCTCCAGGCGGGTCTCGACGAACTCGAGATCCCGCAGGATCGCCTCCAGGCGCGACGATTCGGAGACCACCAGGGCATCCGCGGTGACGATCTCGTCCTCGCCGGCCACATCCACCTGGGCATAGGTCTTCTTCTTGGCCTCGACCAGCTTGTGGGCCTGGTCGAGCCGGGTGTCCTTGACGTTGTGGCGGCCGGGCGGGATGCCGGGAAGGCCGAGCAGACAGATCTTCATGGAAGGTGGAGGGAGGCGTTGGAATGTCCGCGGGCAAAAGCCGGCGGCGCGGAGAACCGGACATCAATGCAGGGATTTTGCCGGGCGCAAGCAGACTCGCCTCGACGGCGGGCTCGTCCCAGACTCGGGCCATGCGCCTCAACGACAAGCTCACTCCGATTTGGGGCCGCCGGAGCATCCGGGTGTTGGTGGAGGCTCCGCTGCCCGATGATGTGGTCGAGGATCTGTTGCGCGCCGCCATGGCGGCTCCGTCCGCCGGTGCGAAGGATCCGTGGCGGTTCGTCGTGGTCCGCGACCGGACGATGCTGCAGCGCCTGGCCGGCCTCCTTCCCTATGGGCGGATGCTGGCGACCGCGGGCGTGGGGATCGTGGTGTGCGGCGACCCCGCGGAGGCCCACGATCAACAGCTCGGCTATCTGGTGCAGGATTGCGCCGCGGCCATCGAGAATGTGCTGATCGCGTCCCACCTGCTCGGCCTCGGCGCCTGCTGGCTGGGCATGTATCCGCGGGAGCCGCGGATGGCGGCGCTGCGCTCGCTGCTGGGGATTCCCGCCGCGGTGATCCCGGTGGGCGGCATCGCGATCGGGCGGCCCGGAGAAGAGAAGGAAGCGCGCACCCGCTACAATCCGGACCACGTGCACCACGAGCGCTGGTGAGATCACCGACGTTCCGCCCGGGAATGTCGAATCGCACCCGACGGCGGCGACTGGCGAAACCAAGCCTCGCGGCCTACGGCACGAGCACGATTTTGCCGTAGGCCGGGGCTTCGATGATCTCGTGGTGGGCGCGCGCGGCCTCCGCCAGCGGCAGTTCACGCCCGACGACGGGCCGCAGGGTTCCCGCCCGCAAACCGGCGCCGATGGCCGCATGCGCCCGGGCGTATTCCGCCGGATCACCGCCGATGACGCCGACAATGCTGCCCTCGGTGCGCATCAGCAGGCGCGGATTGATTTGCACCTCGCCGCGGTTGCCGATCACGACAATGCAGCCGTGCCGCGCCAGCACGGTGAGATCCTTGCCCAGATTGACGTTGGCCAGCATTTCGAGAATCAGATCCACGCCGCGGCCATCCGTGAGGCGCATGAGGTCGTCGAGGTATCCGGCCGACCGGTGATCGAGCACATGGGCCGCGCCCTGCTCCCGGACGAGCCCCCGGCCGCGCTCGGTGCCGCCGGTGCCGACGACGGTGAGGCCGGCCGCGACCGCGAACTGCACCGCCGCCAGTCCGACCGCTCCCGAGGCGCCGTGGACGAGGACGGTCTGGCCCGCCTCGGCCCGCGCCCGGCGAAAAAGGGCCCGCTACGCCGTGGCGTAGGGGATGTGCACGGCGGCACCCTGGACAAAGGATATCGCCGGCGGCAGGGGGTACACCTGGGCGGCCTCGCAGAGCGCCAGCTCCGCGTAGGCCCCGCTGACCGTCCCGGCCGTGTACACGCGGTCGCCGGCCTTCAACTGCGTCACGCCGGCGCCCACTGCCGCGACCTCGCCCGCGGCATCGGTCCCGGGCGTGAAGGGCAGGGCGGGCTTGGCCGCGTAGATGCCGGTGCGGATGAACGATTCCACCGGGTTGACGCCGGCGGCGCGGACGTGAACGACGACCTGCCCCGGCCCGGGCGACGGGTCAGGCACATCCTCCAGTTTCATCACCTCGGGCGGACCAAATTCGCGGACGCGGATGGCTTTCATGGCGATTGCCTACAAGAAGACCCGCCCCGGCGGGAGCGCAACCCAATGCCGAGGCCAACCGGGGCAGGCTGGCGCCGGCGAATGCCGTTTGCTCGCCCGGGCCGGAGCGGCCGTGTGATCAGCGCCCGGCGTTCGCCGCGGCGGCCGGAGCGTCCGCCTGGTCGTGCCAGAGGCGCGCGAGGTGCAGCAAGGTTTCGGCGGCCTTCACCATGTCCTGCACGCAAACCCACTCGCGCGGGCTGTGGGCCTCGTGGGTGCCGCAGAAAACGTTGGGGCAGGGCAGGCCGCGGGCGGTCAGATTGGATCCGTCCGTGCCCCCGCGGATTGCGGTCGACACCGGAGTCAATCCCGCCAGTCGCACCGCTTCGCGCACGATCTCGACCGGCCGCATGTCCTTTTCGAGCCAGTAGCGCATGTTCCGGTACTGCTCGACAAACGTCAGGGTGAACACGGCGCGCGGCTCGATCGTGCGGAGGCCGGCCACGACCTGCTCGACGATGGCGCGCTTGGCGGCCAGGCCGGCGAGTTCGAAGTCGCGCAGGATGAGGCGCACGGTGCAGCGGTCGGCGTTGCCGGAGACCTCGACCGGATGAATGAAGCCGTCGCGTCCGGCCGTGCGCTCGGGCGAAACCTCCGCCGGCAGGCCCGACAGAAAACTGCCTGCGAGACGCAGCGCGTTGACCATGACGCCCTTGGCCCAGCCGGGATGAATGGAGACGCCGCGAACCTCGAGCACGGCCGCATCCGCCGAGAAGGTTTCATAGTCGATGGTGCCCAGTCCCTCGCCGTCGAGCGTGTACCCCACGTCGGCGGCAAGCTCCTTCAGGTCGAGCTTCGTCATGCCCCGGGCGATCTCCTCGTCGGGGTTAAAGCAGATGCGGATGACGCCATGCGGAATCTCGGGCTGCCGCAGGAGGCTTCGGACGGCCGCCATGACCGCGGCAATGCCCGCCTTGTCATCCGCGCCCAGAAGCGTCGTGCCGCTGGCGGTGACGAGGTCCTGCCCGGTCTTTTCGCGGAGGTTGGGGATGGTTTCGACCGTCAATTGCTGGGAGGGATCGTCCGGAAGGACGATGGGCTTGCCGTCGTATTTGCGATGCACGATCGGATGCGCTCCGCCGGGCAACTCGGTGGCGGTGTCGACATGGGCGAACCAGGCGACGCGGGGCACGCCCGTTTTCGGCGAGGTGGCGGGGACGGTGGCCAGGACATAGCCGTCGGCGGTGAGGCGCACATCGGCGAGTCCCAGTTCCTTCAGTTCCTGTTCGAGGAGCCGGAGCAGATCCCATTGCCCGGGCGTGCTGGGGCACGTGGGCGAGTGGGGATCGCTGCGGGTGTCGAGGCGGACGTAACGGCAGAAGCGGTCCAGCAGATCGTTGGTGTCGATGGGATGACTCATGTTCGAATGGCCGGCAGCGTAACCGGCGGAAACGGAATTTCGAGCGAGATCCGGGCGCCGCCGCTTAAAGTCGTTGCCGCATCCGGCCGCCGCGGATATGCCCGGGATACGTGAAAGCTCTCCTGCTCTATCCCGAATTCCCGGCCACCTTCTGGAGTTTCAAACACGCGTTGAAATTCATCCGCAAACGGGCATCCCTCCCGCCGCTGGGGTTGCTGACGGTGGCGGCCATGCTGCCGCGCTCCTGGGAACGGCGGCTGGTGGACCTCAACGTGCGCCGCCTCCGGGATCGTGACCTGAGGTGGGCGGACGTGATCTTTATCAGCGCGATGATTGTCCAACAGGAGTCGGCCCGGGCGTTGATTGCCCGTTGCCGCGCGGCCGGGAAGAAGATTGTGGCGGGCGGGCCCTTGTTCACGGGCGAACATGAGCAGTTTCCGGGTGTCGACCATTTCGTTCTGAACGAGGCGGAGTTGACGCTGCCCGGCTTTCTCCACGACCTGGCGCAGGGCACGGCCCGACCGGTGTATGCCTCACCGGAGTTTTGCGATGTGCATCTGACTCCGGCGCCGGCGTGGGAGTTGGCGGATCTGGACCGCTACGCCTCGATGTGCATCCAGTATTCGCGCGGCTGCCCGTTCGACTGCGAGTTCTGCGACGTAACCGTCAAGTTCGGCCACCGACCCCGCACCAAGTCCGCCGGGCAGATCATCGCCGAACTGGACGAACTCTACCGGCTCGGCTGGCGCGGCCAGGTGTTTTTCGTCGACGACAACCTGATCGGCAACAAGCGGGCGCTTCGTACCGAGTTGCTGCCGGCCCTGATCGGGTGGCAGGACCGCCGGGGCCGGCGCGGCCTGCCTTTCTATACCGAGGCTTCCATCAACCTGGCCGACGATGACGAGTTGATGCACCAGATGGCGGCGGCGGGCTTTGACGGGGTGTTCATCGGCATCGAGACGCCGGATGAAGCCGGGCTGGCCGAGTGCAACAAGCGTCAGAACCAGCAGCGCGATCTGGTGGAGGACGTGAAGCGCATCCAGCGCGCGGGCTTGCAGGTGCAGGGGGGCTTCATCGTCGGATTCGACAGCGACACGCCTTCGATCTTCCGCCGGCAGATCGAATTCATCCAAAAAAGCGGGATTGTGACCGCGATGGTCGGCCTGCTCAACGCCCTGCCCGGCACCCGCCTTTACGACCGGCTCAGGCGAGAAGGGCGCCTCCTGGCGCGGAGCAGCGGGGACAACGCCGACGGGACCACGAATTTCGCCCCCTGCATGAAAATAGACGCCCTGCGCGAAGGCTACCGGAGCATCCTGAAGCATATCTATGCGCCGGGGCCCTATTATCAGCGTATCCGGACCTTCCTGCGGGAGTACAAGCGCCCGCGTTTCAGCACCTCACTCGACTGGCGGCATCTGTTTGCCTTTGCCCGCTCGACCGTGCGCCTCGGCGTGGTCGGCCGGGAGCGGCTCCATTACTGGCGGCTGCTGGCGTGGACGTCGTTTCACCGGCCGCGGCTTCTGCCGTTGGCGGTGACCCTGTCCATCTACGGCCACCACTTTCGGAAGTGCTGCGCCTCGATCGGCGCCTGACCCCGCGGCCGTCCGGATGCGTCAGTGGTTGCGGTCGTAT
>JBJKRV010000466.1:0-7221 GCA_046704465.1 Opitutaceae bacterium
CCATTTCCCATGCAACCATCGTCGTCACCATAACCGTGGTCGTCGTGACGGCGGCCGCCGGGCATGAACATGTCCGAGTAGTCGTGGTAGCCGGCGGAGTCCATCGTCGTCTCGCCGATGAAGGGAATTCCCTGCTTGGGCCCGATGGGGAAGATCTCCTGCATCGTCTCCACTCCCGATGAGTGGGTGTAGGTGAGGGAGTCGTTGTGGTAGGCGTTGCCCTTGGTCAGGGGCGAGATGATGATGTCGACGCAGGAGTGCTGGTAATTGTCCGGCGTCGTGTCGGTGTTGTCCTGCGACTCCACCTCGTCGTTCCAGATCACGATCATGCCGCCGTCCCGATAGGCCTTGGAGGCCATGATCATCGGAATGACGTTCCGCAGGAAGTTGTCGCCGGCGGCGATGTGGGCTGCGTCGCCGGTGTAGTGGATGCCGTCGTAGGTGAAGCCTCCGTTCAGCTCGGTGTGCATGTCGTTATACTGGTCGGGCGTGATGACGTTGTAGCGCGCGACGCGGTTGTGCTCGAGATCGTCCTGTAACGCCTGCAACGGCTCGTAATGGCGCACCTCGGGGTTGGACGTGCTGTAGTCGGGCGTGGTCAGCGTGCCGCCGTTGGTCGTGGTGAAGAACAACTGGCCCACGTGCTTGGGCGCGAAATTGTACTGGTGGCTGCCATTGTACGGGTTCGTGTAGTCAGCCGAAGTCCCGTTGAAGCCCGACAGCGGCACGGTCCACTGGTTGCGCGGGGCGACGGCGCTCGTCAGGCTGTTTGCCCCGGGGTGGTTGACGGTCCCCGAAGTGGGCGCGAGGTCGATGTCCTCCACGTAGGCCGTCCAGCTGAGGCCGGCCTGCTGCAGCAGGCCGCTGATGTTGGGATGGTTGAAGACGTTGCCGTTGGTGTCGCCGGTATCCGTGTAAGGATCGGAATCGTGCGTCACGCCGAAGTTGCTCCCGCCCTCCATCCAGATGTAGTTCGGTTCCGACGGATGGATGTCCGGATTGATCCCCGAGGGCGTCGCCATGGGGTTGTAGCAATTGTTCGTATAGGCCACGTCGGCGGAGAGCGGGCTGTTCGGATCCACCAGGCTGTTAAGGAACGGCGCCGCGGGGTTGCCCTTGAGCTGTTCAATGCCGCTTGTCGGGGAGGTGTCCACATTCCCGTTCGGCTGCACCCAGTTGTGGTTTTCGAGCAGGATGTAGAAGACGGTATGGACCGGCGGCAGAGGCGACGCGTGGACGACTGGTGCGGCCAGGAGGCCGGCAATCGCACCAACGAGGAGAGTCTTGAACTGATAATGCGTTTTCATGGCTGCGGGTTGATGGCTGTTTTGTTTTGGCTTTGAGGACATCCGCGCGAAGGCCGGAGGAAACGCGGCGGCTCGATTCAACGGGGAGCACGGTTCGGCGGCGCGGCAAACGGGAGCGGGCGTCTTCACCGGAAAGTTGCGGGGATGAAACAATGACGGGCGGACGCGCCGGCTGCGGCGGTTCGAGTGCAAAGTCATGGTGATTTCGGGGCGTGCACCTCGCGCCCGGCGTCGTCAGGATGCCACCGACGCACGCCCTGTGCCTCCGCGCACGTTTCCCCGATCGCCCTGCCGTCCCTGATGAATCGCCCGCCTCCGCGAGCCGCCGCTCCGTCCGTTTTTATGCCGCGAGCCGGATCCATCCGATGGGTGATCTGCCTGCTGCTCTTTCTCTCGGTTGCGGTCAGCTACATCGACCGAAACCTCATTGCCATCCTGAAGATGCCGTTGAGCGGGGCGCTCGGCTGGAATGAACCGGACTATGCGAGCATCGCGGCCGCCTTCCAGATCGCCTATGCGTTCGGCTACCTGTTTGGCGGCCGGATGATGGATCGGATGGGGGTGAAGCGGGCATTTCCTCTCATCGTGCTCCTCTGGAGTGCGGCGACGGTGGCGCACGGTCTGTGTGTTTTCATTCCCGCGGACCTGAGGGTGAGTCTGCGTCTCCCCCTCGTCATCTCGACCGCCCGGGCCGCCGGCTGGACGCTGCCGGCCACGGTGGTTGGATTTGCCGCGGCGCAGCTGGCCTTGGGTCTGGCGGAAGGTGGCAACTTTCCCGGAGCCATCAAGACGGTGGCCGAGTGGTATCCCGTGTCCGAACGGGCGCTGGCCACCGGCCTCTTCAACGTGGGCACGAATGTCGGCGCCATCATCTGTCCGCTCGCGGCTCCGTTGGTGTTCCGGTGGTGGAGCTGGCCAATCGCCTTTTATGCCGCCGGCGGCTTGGGGATCGTCTGGGTGGCCGCCTGGTGGTGGCTGTACGACCCCCCGGAAAAACATCGATGGCTCGGAACCGCCGAGCGGGCCTATATCCGGAGCGGGCGTGCGGTGGAGGACGATCGCGGCGCGACCATGCCGTGGCAGGATCTCATCCGCTCGCGTCCGGTCTGGGCCTATCTCATCGCCAGCGTGCTCGCCGGTCCGGTCTGGGGCGTCTACATGTTCTTTCTCCCGGACTTCCTTTCCAGCCGCTATCACCTCGGCTTGATGGCGGTCGGGATCTGGACCGCGGTGTTTTACCTGGTGGCGAGCGTCGGCGGGGTGGCTGGCGGTTGGCTGCCGGCCCGGCTGTTGGGTCGTGGATGGAGCCTCAATGCCGCGCGCAAGGGCGCCCTGCTGGTCTGCGCCCTGGCCGCGGTCCCGGTCTTCCTCGCCCCGCATGTGCCGGTCGTCTGGGTAACCGTGCTCGTGGTCGGCGTGGCCGGGTCGGCCAACCAAGGCTGGGCGGCCAACCTCTTCAGCTTCGTGTCGGACACGATGCCGCCCCGGGCGATCAGTTCGGTGGTGGGATTGGGTGGATTTGTCGGGAGCATGGCGGGCGCCGCGGCGTCCGAGGCGATCGGGTGGGTGCTGGAGACGACCCACAGCTATGCCCCGATTTTTGCCGCTGCCTCGCTGATGTATCTCGTTTCCCTCGGCGTGCTGCACCTCCTCGTGCCGGTGATCGGCCGGCCGGCGTCATTGCGGCTGGAGACCGCCGGCAGGACCGGCTCGGTGCCACGCTAGTGGCGGCGACGAAAGGTCGAGACCGGCCGCGTGGAGGGATGCCTACGGCCGGTAGGCGGACACCTCGGCCGCCTGGGCGGACAAATAAGGCGCCAGCGGATCGTCGGCCAGGCCCTTCAGACCGGAGATGACGCAGGCGGCGTTGAACTTGGCTCCGACCAGGCTGGCGTGGGTGTGCGGGTCGCCGAACAGCGGTTCGACCTTCGCCGGTCCCAGTTGGTCGTACCGGCGGGCGATGATCTCGTTCAGATCGACGAACGGCGCGTGCTCGGCCGCCGCCACCTCCCCGGCCCAGCCGGCGAAGGTGGTCTTCTTGCGGACGATGTGGCCGTCCTTCCAGACCTTCTGCGGCACCATCGAGCACACGATCGGCGTGGCCCCCTTGGCCCGGGCGTCGGCGATGAATTTGCGCACGTACCAGCCGAAGGTGTGGACGACCTCGTGCTGGTGGGTGAGCAGGTTGTCGATCGCCTCGCTCTGGTCGCCGATGCCCCTGAGCGTGCCGCGGGCGCGGAAGTCGTCGTTGATCGGGCCGCCGTTGTTGGTGCCGAATTGCATCATCACGAAGTCGCCCGGTTTCATCATCGCCAGCACCCGGCCCCAGTAGCCGGAGGTCAGGAAGGTGCGGTAGGTGGTGCCGCCGACGGCGCGGTTGACCACGTTGATCCGGGTGGTGTCAAAGTACGGTGCCAGCTCGTCGCCCCAACCCCACTGGCCGTTGGAGCCGTCGGCGCGGCCGTTGCGCACGGTGGAGTCACCGACGAGGAAGAGCGTCGGCAGTTGTGGGTTGGCCGGCGTGGGCAGGTTCAGCCAGGCGATGAAATCAGAGTGCACGTCGACCTTCGGCGCCGGCGGCACCGCTTCGCCTTTCGGCGAGAGCCAGGGGGTGACCAGGCTGCGGGGCAGCGCCTTCAGGCCGGCGACCACCCAGCGGGCGTTCAGTTCGGCGCCCGCGGCGTTGGTGTGGGTGTGATCCAGGGGAAAGAGCTTCTTCACTGCTTCCGGTCCCATCTGCTCGTAATGGCGCGCGGCGATGGCCGTGAGGTTCACGAAGGCGACATCCTCCTGCTTGGCGACCTCCTGCGACCAGGGCGTGTAATGGCCCATGCCGTTCTCCACCTTCCCGTCGTGCCAGATGTCGCGCACGGTGATGCCGAGCACGATCGGGGTGGCGCCCCGGTTGCGCGCCTCCTCGATCATCCGCCGCATGTACCAGCCGAAGGTGTGCACGATCTCGTGCTTGTGGGTGACGGCGTTGTCGATGGCCTCGGTCTGGTCGCCGAGGCCCGGCAGCGACCCACGAGCCCGCAGCGGCTCGTGCGAGCCGGGCGGGGGTTGGTTGATCGCGCCGGCGTCGTTGTGACCGAACTGGATCAGGACGATGTCGCCAGGCTTCACCCGGGCCAGCAGCTTCGCCCACAGCCCCTCGGTGATGAAGGTCCGGCTGCTGCGGCCCCCGCGGGCGAGGTTGACGATATCGACCTTGGCCGGATTGAAGAACTCCGGGAACGGCACGCCCCAGCCGCAGCGGGGCGCCGGCAGCCTGGCGGCCGTCGAGTCGCCGGCGATGAAGATCGTCGGACGGCGCGAGGGACTCGTCGCCGGAGCTGACATCGGGGCGGCGGCCGCGGCGGCATCCGCAGCCTGCGTCCGGGTGACGCCGATGCCGGCGGCCAGGGATGCAAGCACGGTGCACATGCGAATCGAGGGGCGGAACGGGATCATGGATCAGTTAACGTAGTCGGTGGCTGCGATGAAAGAAAGACCTTCCGGCCTTGCGGCCGGAAGGCTCTGCGATTTCCCCGGCCGGATACCAGCACCGGACCGAATGCCGCAGAAGGGATCAGAACGTGAGCGTCGTGGTGAAGAAGAACGTCCGCGGGTCCAGGATCCGATACTCGGCGGGCGAGCCGTCGTAATTGTAGAGGATCGGCTGGAGTCCTCCGTTCTGGTTCAGGTCGCGGACATTGAGCTGGAATTTGGCGCGGATGTGGTGGCCGAAGAAGGGCGGGAGTTCGGTCGTGTACGCCACCCACAGGTCGACGTGGGTCTCGGGTGGCGTGAAGATCGGCCGGTTGATGTCCGGGAGCACCATGATGGACTGGGCGGGTGAAGGGTGGGAGTAGGTGCTCGGATCGGTGCTGCCGTAATAGCCGGCCACCGCCTTGCCCGCCCAGCGATAGGCGCCGCCGAAGGAGAAGCCCTTCAGCCGGCCGTGGGTGAACGCGTAGTTGGTGATGAAGTTGACGGTCCACTTGCGTTCGTTCGGCACCTGGGTGTTTTGGCCGGCGATCGCCGAGTAGATGACCGGTTGCACGGCGGCATCATAGAAGCCCTGCACGCTGGTCCAGCCGTTGCCATTGGTCAGCTTGGCGTCGGGATTGAAGCCATAACCGGACCAGTAATGCTGCAGCGACATTTCGGTGCCGTTGTACAGGGTCACCAGCGCCGGCATGTCGGGCGCGGCGGCGTTTTCCCAGACCGGCAGGCGCTTGGCGAGCCAGGCGGTCAGCTGCGAGGAGACATCGCTGTAGGTCGAGACCTGTTTGCCCACGTCGAGTTTCATCGTCCAGTTGGGCTCCGGGTTGTAGATCAGCGAGGCCTCCATGCCCTTGGCCTTGTCGGTTTCGGTCGCGCCGATGCTGTAGGTCGGCCAGTCATAGGGCACACCCATGATCTTGGCCACGGCATCCTGCTGGGTCTGGGTCAGCGGAGTGACGGAGTTGTTGGCGAAATACTGCGAGGTCGGATCCTGGCCGTCGCGAATCCGGACGACGGCGTCCGCCCAGGAGTGGAAGAGATTGAACTCGCCGTTGTCCATGCCGGTGACGCGGAGGACCGCCGTCCTCGCCACCGAGGAGGGCGCGTTCTCGTCGTCCGCCTCGAACCAGTCGAGGTTCAGGTAGAGCTTGTTGTGGAACATGCTCAGGCCCACGCCCCAGTCCTTGCCCTTGCCCTGGGGTTTTCCGAGGGGATTGCCGAAGAAGTCGTACAGCACGGTGGGCGGCGCGGTGAAGTTGTCCGACTTGTTCAGGTGGAAGCTCAGCCCGCGCAGGATGTCCGCCCACCAGCTGCCGTTGTCGGCGGCGTTGTCGATCGCATCCCAGCCCTTGAACGGCTTGAACACGACTCCCAGGGTCTTGGTGTCGCCGGAGACGTAGTACGGTGCGCCCATCCGGTAATCGAGGTTGGGGATGGCAAAGCCGTTGACGTATTCCTGCGAAGTCTTGAGGCCGGAGAGGCTGGTGGCCTGGATCATCAGATTGTCGCGGCGCCAGCCGAGCGTGGGCAGGATGCGGTCCTTCCAGAGGTAACCCTGCCAGGCCACGCTGCGGGCGCCGTCGATCTTGTTGTTGATGCCGCTGCTGGCCGCCCAGTACAGGTTGTTGTCCAGGTGGGTGGTGGCCAGATCGTAGGCGTTGGTGGTCCAGTTGTAGACGTGGATGAGCTGGGTGCCCATGCCGAACCCGGAGCCGCCGAGCGCCGGGCCGTATTGGACGACGCCGTCGGGATTCTTGCCCAGGTAGTAGTTGCGCCAGAAATTGCGCGCATTGTTCACCCAGGCGTAGTTGTTCGGCGGGCTGGTGTTGGTGTTGGGCAGCAGGCGCGGATCGCCGCCGTCGAAGGACGTCTCGTAACTCAGGCTGCGGGTGGAGTCCTGCTGGCGGGTCCAGAAGGCCAGGAACCGGTGCCGGCCCAGCCAGTGCGTCCACCCGGCGTCCTTGGTGAAGTCGTGCTCCCACTCCAGCATGGTCCGGTAGTTGTTGTTGGTCTCGTGGGTCCAGTTGATCGTGGACTCGTAGTTGTTGACGTACGGACTGCCGAAGTACGCGTTGGGCGTCCCGTCCAGATTCAAGAGGTTGGTGTCGACATAGAGGGCGAGCGGGTTGTTGGCACTGCCGAGCGGACGGTTCGTCCAGGACGTCATGTCCTGGCGGAACCAGCCGGCGTCCAGATTGAAGCCCCACGGCAGCTGCTGCTGGAATTCGAAGTGGTAGGTCTTGGCGTTCTGGCTGGCGACGTTGGCCGAATCGAGGCTGGTCTTGGTCCAGTCGTAGATGGACTTGTTTGTGACCGCCACGGGATACCAGGTGCCGTAGGCAGTCGCGCCGGTGCTGGCGGGCGGGGTCGGCGCGAGCGGGGCGATCGAGTTGGTCAGCTCCTGCGTGTAGGCGACCCACTGCGACGG
>JBJKRV010000467.1:0-3517 GCA_046704465.1 Opitutaceae bacterium
ACTAGGGCGCGGCCGCCCCCCATGCCGTCCGGGAGGGGGACCGCAGGCCGGCAGCCGCAGGAGCGCCCCGCGCGCGCGCCGCGGTCCGGCCGCGAGCACGTGCCGGCGGCGTTTGCCGCCGATCTCGACGGCTTCATCGGCTTCCTCGAACTGGAGCGCGGGCTTTCGCCCAACTCGGTGGCCGGATACGAAGGCGACCTGAGGCAATGCGCCCGCTTCCTGGCCGCGCGCGGCGTCGCGGGCTGGCGCGCCGCCGAGGCCGCACAGCTGACCGACTGGATCTACAGCCTGAGCGAGGAGGACTTCGCGGTCGCGAGCCTGGCGCGGAAGCTCACCGCCCTGCGCATGCTCGCGCGCTATCTGGTGCGCGAACACCGCTGCGAGCGCGACGTCACCGAACTGCTGACGGGTCCCAAGCTGGTGCGACGGATCCCCGGAACGCTGACGACCAGCGAGGTCGAACGCCTGCTGGCGGCGCCGGCCGGCGGCGACGCGTATGCGCTGCGCGATCGGGCCATCCTCGAGTTGTTCTACGCCAGCGGACTCCGGGTATCCGAGTTGTCGGGTCTGACCCTGCAGCAGGTGGAACTCGAACCCGGTTTCGTGCGCGTGTTTGGGAAGGGCTCCAAGGAGCGCGTCGTCCCGTTCGGTTCCCGGGCGGGGGCGGCGCTGTCCACCTATCTGACCTCCGGCCGGCGCTTCTTTGTGAAGCCGCGCACGGGCAGCCAGCTCTTCCTCAGCGAGCGCGGGCGGGCGATCTCGCGCAAAATGCTCTGGGTGCTGATCCGGAAATACGCCCGCCAGGCGGGCATCACCCGACCGGTGAAACCTCATCTGCTGCGGCACTCCTTCGCCACCCATCTGCTCAGCGGCGGCGCCGATCTGCGCGCGATCCAGGAGATGCTCGGCCACGCCAGCATCGGCACCACGCAGATCTACACGGCGGTCGCGCCCGACCGCCGCCTCAGCGAACATGCGCGGTTCCATCCGCGCAACCGGTGCGCCCCGTGACCGGAGGGTCGCCGGGCCGCGCCTCAGGCGGCGCTTCGACCCGCGGGCCGGAATTGACCGGTTCGCCCTACGCCAGTTTGGCGTCGAGGGTGATTTCGGCCTTGAGCAGTCGCGAAATGGGGCAGCCCGCCTTGGCGCCAGCCGCCAGCTCGGCAAACTTTTCGGCCGATACACCGGGAACGTGGGCGACGGTCTCCAGGTGGATGGCCGTCACGGTCCAGCTGGTCTGCGGATGGTTTTCGAGGGTGACGGTCGCGGTGGTGGCGAGCGTCTCCGCGGTGAAGCCCGCCTGCTGGAGGGCGGCCGACAACGCCATCGTGAAGCAGCCGGCGTGGGCCGCTCCGATCAATTCCTCGGGATTGGTGCCCGGACCATTCTCGAACCGGGTGCCGAATGAATAGGGGGCTGCCCGAAGGGTGCCGCTGTCAGTCGAGATCGTGCCGCGGCCGGATTTGAGGTTGCCGTTCCAGACGGCGGAGGCTTTGCGTTTCATAGTGGTGATGAGGTTGAGCGACACCGAGGATGAAGTCGATCGGTGTCGGAACGCGAATGTGGCACCGGGTCGCCGATCAGCCGCCGGCCGTTGCGAGTCGTCGCAGCGCGCGTGGCAATGCCAGCCGGCACGGTTTGAGGCTTGGAACCCGATGATTGTCCGACTGTAATCGGCTGAGGATCGTGTCCCATGCCTGAAGCGCCGTTTGTCGTCTCGAGCGACCAGATCGAAATCCATCTTCCCGACGGGCGGACGCTGCGCGGCCCGCGCGGCGCGACGGTCGCCGCCCTGCTCCGTCCGGTCGCGGCCGCGTCGCCGGCCCCGATTGTGGCCGCCGTGGTGAACGGCGAACTGCGGGAGTTGACGCATCCGGTCGACCTCGAGGCGCAGGTGAGGCCCGTGACGATGGCCGATGCCAATGGTGCGCGGATCTACCGGCGTTCGCTCACGTTTCTCCTGGAGGCGGCGTACGCGGGCCTGTTTCCCCGGGCCCGCCTGCGGGTCGACCATTCGGTGCCGTCGGGCGGGTACTTCTGCAACGCGGCCGAACGGCCGCCGTTGACGGCGGAGGAGCTGGCCGAACTGACCAAGGAGATGCGCCGCCTGGTGACGGCGGACCTTCCGATCGTCGGCCGGGCGGTGCCGCTGGCGGAGGCGATCGCCCTGTTCGAGGCCCGGAAGGACACCGAGAAGGCCCGGCTGCTGCTCCACCGCCGCAAGCCGACCGTGACCCTCTACCGTCTGGGCGAGTGCGTCGACTACCACCACGGTTTCATGGTGCCGTCCACCGGCTATCTGCGGTGGTTCGAGCTGGCGCCCGTGAACAGCGGCTTTGCGTTGCGCTACCCGCGCCAGCACACGCCCACCGAAATGCGCCCGATGGTCGAGTATCCGAAACTGCTCGCCGCCTTCAGCCGTTACGGCGCCTGGCTCGAGCGGCTCGGCATCGCCAGCGTCGGGGCGCTCGACGACGCCATCCAGGCCGGCCGGAGCCGCGAAGTCATCCTCGTGGCGGAGGCGCTGCACGAGCAGCACATCGCCGAGATCGCCCGCCAGATCGCCGACCGGCGGACGCAGGCCCGGCTGGTGCTGATCTCGGGGCCGTCGTCCTCGGGCAAGACGACCTTCTCGCGGCGCCTGGCCGTGCAGTTGCTGGCGCTCGGGCTGTCACCCTACGCGATGGAGCTGGACAACTATTTTGTCGATCGCGAGCACACGCCGCGGGACGAGAACGGGGCGCTGGACTACGAGACCATCGACGCCCTCCGGCTGGCGCAGCTGGCCTCCGACCTGCAGGGGCTGCTCGCCGGCGAGGAGGTCCGGTTGCCGCGCTACAATTTCGCCGCCGGCCACCACGATCCCGGTGACGTCGTCCGGCTGCGCGCCGACCTGCTGATCATCATGGAGGGCATTCACGGATTGAATCCGCGGCTGGTCCCGCCGGATATCGGCGCGCGTTCGTTCAAGATCTACACGTCGGCGCTCACCCAGCTCAATCTCGACCGCCACAACCGCGTTTCCACCACCGACACGCGTCTCATCCGGCGCATCGTGCGCGACGCGCGCGACCGGGGTTACAGTGCCGCCGACACGATCGGGCGGTGGGAATCGGTGCGGCGTGGGGAGAAGCTGCACATCTTTCCGCATCAGGAGCAGGCTGACGCGATGTTCAACTCGGCCCTCGTTTACGAGCTGGCCGTCCTCGGGCCGATGGCGGAGCCGTTGCTGCGTCAGGTGGCCTATGGCGCGCCCGAGTATATCGAAGCCCGGCGCCTGCTGGCCTTTCTCGACTGGTTCCGGCCGCTGTCGCCGGAGTGGATTCCCGACAACTCGATCCTGCGGGAATTCATCGGCGGCTCGATCCTGAAGGACTTCCGGGTCTGGGGCACGGCGCCGGGGCGGCCCGACGCCGAGGCGCGCGCCACGGATTAGCGGACCGTCAGTGCGTCAACCCGTAGAGCCGATCGAACGGGAGCAATCCCGAGCGTCCGGCCAGGGCCAGCCACCGCTGCG
>JBJKRV010000468.1:0-2863 GCA_046704465.1 Opitutaceae bacterium
CGCGCGCCGGAGGCGACCCGCCTGGCCGCCGGTGATATCGCGCTCGACCTGACGACCCGGGAGGTACGGGTGGGGGAGCGCCCGGTCGAGCTGCAGCCGAAGGAGTTAACGTTGCTGGCGTTTTTCCTGCGCCATGCCGGACGTACCATAACAACAACCATGATTCTGGAGCACGTGTGGGACTACAGCTTCGATCCGCAGACCAATGTCGTGGACGTGCTCGTGCACCGGTTGCGCGGCAAGATCGATCCGGAGCACCGCCGCATCGAAACCATCCGGGGGGTGGGCTATGTCCTCAAGGCGTGAAAGGGGCTGGTTCCGGCGTTCCCTGGCGCTGCGCCTCGGGCTGTGGCTGGCGCTCCTTTTCGGGACGGGGGCGGCCGTGGTGTTCGCATCGATCTATTTCCTGCTGGCCCGCAATCTGGAGGTGCAGGAGCGAAAGGCGCTCGAGGTGCGGGCGGCGGAATATGCGGATGCCGTCGAGAACGGCGGCGTGCCGGCGCTGCGGACGCTGCTGTCCAGCGAACGCGAGTCGCCGAATGTGCGTTCGCTGTACGTCAGCATCACCGGCCCCGGCGGCACCGTGACCTTTGCCAAGGTGCCGGACGACTGGATCGCGAGCGACTCGGAGGTGCTCGTGCCCGACATCTTCGGCAACCTCCAGCCGGAGCGGGTGCGGACGCTGCGCATCCCGCGCGACCAGCAGCGCGACCTCGCCGTCGTCGCCCGGGGCCTGCCGGGCGGCGCCGTGCTGCAGGTGGCGCGCAGCACCAACGACCGCGCCGTGCTGCTGACGCCGTTGCGCCGGGTGATGTGGCTGGCCGGCAGCGCCGCGGTCCTGCTGGCGGCCGGCGCGGGCGGATGGCTTGCCTGGCGCGCCACGAGGCCGGTGCGCCAGGTCGCGGCCACCGCGCACCGCATCGTGGCGACGGGCGACCTGTCGGCGCGGGTCGACAGCCCCGACCGCGACGACGAGGTGGGCGATCTCGTGCGGCAGTTCAACACGCTGCTCGATCGCAACAGCCGCCTGCTGCGGGCCATGCGGGAGGCCCTCGACAACGTGGCCCACGACGTGCGCACACCGCTCACCCGGCTGCGCGCCGGGGCCGAGGCGGCGCTGCAGCTCCCGGACGACCCGGCGGCCGCGCGCGAAGCCCTGGCCGACAGCATCGAGGAGACCGATCGCATCCGGCGTCTGCTCGAGACGCTGCTGGACGTCTCCGCGGCGGAGAGCGGCGTCATGAAGCTCGAGAAGGAGACCGTCGACGCGGATCAGTTGCTGCGGGGCGTCGCCGAGCTCTACGCGCTGGTGGCGGAGGAGAAATCCATCCAGATTCATACCGCCGCGGCCCCGGGGACGACCGTGCGGGCGGATCCCACCCGGCTGCGCCAGGTGCTCGCCAATCTGGTGGACAACGCCGTGAAGTACACGCCGTCGGGGGGGACGGTTTGGGCAGAGGCGGAACCGAGTGGCGATTGGATCCGGTTCACGGTCCGGGACACCGGCGCGGGCGTTCCGCCGGAAGACCTGGAGCGGGTCTGGCAACGCCTCTACCGCGGCGATCACAGCCGGTCGCAGCGCGGCCTGGGACTCGGATTGAGCGTGGTGAAGGCGCTCGTCGAGGCGCATGGCGGCACGGTGGCGGTGGCCAATCATCCGGCCGGCGGTGCGATCTTTACCGTCGATCTGCCGGCGTTCTGAAACCGGAAGCGAAGGTGGCGACCCGGCTGGGCGCCGGATCGCCGGCTGAAGTTGAGACGTCCTCTACCGTTTGCGGTCGGGTAGCGCGCGATTGCTGACCTCGGTTCGCAACTTGTCGAGGAACGCATCGACCGGCATGACGCCTTCGTCACCCCGCGCGCGCGAACGGACGGCCACCGCCTTCGCCTCGGCCTCCTTGGCGCCGATCACGAGCGCGTAGGGCACCTTCTCGACTTCCGCCCGGCGGATCTTGGCGCCGAGCTTGTCGGAATGCTCGTCGAGCGTGGCGCGGAATCCCGCGGTCTTCAGGCGCGCCGTCAGGTCGCGGGCGTAGTCGCCCACCTTTTCGCTGATCGGCAGCACGCGCGCCTGCTCGGGCGCGAGCCAGGCCGGGAAGTCGCCGGCGAAATGCTCGATCAGGACACCGACGAAGCGCTCCATCGAGCCGAAGGGCGCGCGGTGGATCATCACCGGCCGGTGCGGCTGGTTGTCGGCGCCGACATAGGTGAGGTCGAAGCGTTGGGGCAGGTTGTAGTCCACCTGCACGGTGCCCAGCTGCCATTCGCGGCCGATCACGTCCTTGATGATGAAGTCGATCTTCGGCCCGTAGAAGGCGGCCTCGCCGGGCTCCTCGGTGAAAGGGACGCCGAGCGTCCGGGCGGCGTCCCGGCAGGCGGCCTCGGCCTTGTCCCAGTTGGCCGGATCGCCCGTGTACTTGGCGGAATCGGGATCGCGCAGGCCGACGCGCACGCGGTAGTCGGACATGCCGAGCGTCGAGAGGATGGTCTTCACCAAGGCCAGGCAGCCGATGATCTCCGGCGGGATCTGCTCCTCGGTGCAGAACAGGTGGGCGTCGTCCTGGGTGAAGCCGCGCACGCGGGTCATGCCGTTGAGTTCGCCCGACTGCTCCCAGCGGTACACGGTGCCGAACTCGGCCAGGCGCACGGGCAGGTCGCGGTAGGAATGCGGCTGCGAGGCGTAGATCTTGATGTGGTGCGGGCAATTCATCGGCTTCAGCAGGTAGCCGTCGATGTCGCCCTGTTCGAGGCGGTTGGCGAGGTCGGCGCAGGAGCAGCCCTCGTGCGCGAGGCTTGCCAGCGTCTCGCGTTCGATCAGCGGGGGATATTGCGAGTCGCGGTAGTAGGGGAAGTGTCCGGAGGT
>JBJKRV010000469.1:0-3282 GCA_046704465.1 Opitutaceae bacterium
ACCGTGCCGTGACCCCGAAAACCTTGGTCGCCGCCTCGTCCATCGCCGTCAGGCGCGCGCCGCCTCCTGTGAGGACGACTCCCACCGGCACCTGTTCGGGTGCGAATGCCGGACCGAGCTTCTTCCGGACCACCTCAAGGGTCTCGACCGCCCGCACCGAGGTGATCTGCTCGATCGTCTGGCGCGCAAACTGCCGGTCGCCCACGGAGTAGTCGCCGTTGAGCCAGACCTTTACGCGCCGGTCGTGGGCTCGCAACACGGCCGATCCGTACCGCAGCTTCATCTTGTCCGCCAGCCCGCGCGACAGGCGCAGGCCGAGGCTCAGATCGTTGGTCAGGTGATCGCCGCCGACCGGCACAACACCCGCCACCTGGGCGACCCCGTCACGGTAGAGCGCATAGTCGGTCGTGCCGCTGCCGATGTCGAGGACGAGCACCCCTTGCTGGCGTTCCTCGGCCGTCGTCACCATCGCCCCGGAAGCCAGCGCGGAGAGAATCAGCTCGTCCACCCGCAGGTTGAAGCCGGTGATGACGTGGATGTTGTCGCCCAGCTTGGCCTCGCTCCCGTGCACCGTCCAATAGCCCACTTCCAGACGGCGGCCGACGAGATGTTCGGGATCCGGCACCAGCCTCCCGTCGAGTCGAAACGGCCGGCGGATGTGATGCACGACCGCCCGCCCCTCGGGGAGTTCCTTCGCGCGGGCCAGGCGGCACACCGTGTCCATGTCCAGCGCGCTCACGCAGTTGTCGGCGGCGGCGACATTGACCGCGGCCTCGTTGTAGAAGCCCTCGAGGTGGGCGCCGGTTTGCGCCAGATAAATGCCCTCGATCTGGGCTCCCGCCCGCTGTTCGGCATCCTGCAGGGCGGCGTGCGTGCACGCGCTCGCCTCCTTGTAGTCGACCACGCCGCCCTTGATCACGCCCCGCGAGTGGCAGGAGCCCAGCCCGACGATGTTGAGCGACCGTCCCCGGACGAACTCGCCGGCGAGCACGGCCACCTTGGACGTACCGATCTCCACGGCACCGATGAGTCTGGTCTTAGAAATCACGTGTGGGTTTTGATTGAAGGTGATGGAAATCGGGCGCCGCGCCTGACGCCGGGTCCGCCGCCGCGGAACGAAGCTCGACGGGGACCTGGCTGCCCACCGTGAAGTCCACCCGGGCGACCGGTGGATTGCCGTGCGTGCGGAGCGCGTCGACCACGTAGTCGAGCTTCTCCAGTTGTCGCGGAAAACCGGCGCTGGCATCAAACACAATCTCCGGAATATCGCTCGACCGCACCAGAATCTCCTGATCGGACGCGAGCCGGGCCAGCGAGATGACCTGCCAGCCGGCATAGAGGCGCGGGACCAGGGCACGCGCCGATTTCAGCAGGCCGGCGACCCGGTCCATGCCCGGGATCGGCTCGAAGCCATGCTGGGGCGTGCGGCGCAGGACGAAACCCGCCAGCCACGGCAGTCGCGCCACCGTCGCCGCGCGATATCCCGTGCCCGCGTACACCACGCCATCCGCCGCCACGAGCAGCATGCGCGCCGGGCCGTCGCCCGTCTGGGCCATCAGGCGGGCCACCGGCGCCCGCTCGCGCAGGGTCACCATCAGCGAGTCGTCCGAAAATTGTCGCCGCAGCGTCACCCCGAGCACCTGGCCGGAAGCCAGCAGCCGGTGCTCGAGCGCATGGAGATCGAGCGACATGAGCCCGGCATTTCGCGGCAGGGCGAGCGTCTTCTGCACCCAGGCTCCGTCCAGGACACCGTCGGTGCTGAAGAGGACGCGCCGCAGCGGAACCGCCTTCGTCGGCTCCTTCAACCTGACGGGGTAGTACCGCCACAGGATCCTGACCGCCACGATCACGCCGACGAGGATCGACGCGAGCGCGATCACCGCGAAGACCTTGAAGCCCGCCGCCGTCCGGCGCCGGCGCCCCGCCCGCGACATGGCGCGCGGATTGACGCCCTGGCGGATGTCCCGCCACGACCGGGAGGACGGCAGCCGCGCCGTCGGCGCCTCTGAACGGGGTCGGCTGCCCGCCATGTCAGAGCACCTCCTTCCAGTCCCGCCCGTAGAGCAGGACCTCGGGTTCGAGCATGACGGCGCGCGACTGGCGGACTTGTTCGCGAACGCGCCGCATCAGCCCGATGACATCCGCCGCCGTGGCCTGGCCGCGGTTGATGATGAAATTACCGTGCACCCGCGACACCTCGGCATCCCCCACGCGCTCGCCCTTGAGGCCGAGTTCGTCGATCAGCTTTCCCGCCGACAACCCGGGCGGATTCTTGAACACGCAGCCCGCGCTCGGCTCCCGCGGCTGGGTCTCGTGGCGTTTCCGCCGGTACACGTCGATCTGCCGGCCGATCGCCGCGCTCTCCTCCTTCGCCACCGGATGAAACAGCGCCCCGAGCGCCACGGCATCCACCAAATCGGCGCACTCGCGATAGGCGACGCGTGCGACGGCCGTGCGGAGCGTCCGGATCTCGCCCGCGAGGGTCATCAGCCGGATCTCCTCGACCAGGTCGAAGATCCACCCGCCCATCGCGCCGGCATTCATCCGCAGCGCGCCTCCCACCGTGCCGGGGATTCCCTCCAGAAACTCGAAGCCCTTCAACCCCGAGCGACCGGCGAAGCCGCACAGGTGCTTGAGGCGCAGGCCGGCCCCCGCCCAGATCCGGCCGTCCGGCCGCAGCTCGCAGGCCTGCCAGGCGGAATGCGCGAGACACACGACCAGGCCGTCGACGCCGTCGTCCGGCACGATGACGTTGGATCCGCGGCCGAGGAAATACACGGGCAGACGGCGCGCATGCGCCTCGCGCAGCAGAACCTGAAGGTCATCCGACCCGGCGGGCTCGGCGTAGACCCGGGCGGCGCCTCCGACCCGCATGGTGGTCCGGGCGGCCAGCGGTTCCTCCCGCGCCAGCCGGCTCCCCGCTGACAGCTTCGGCCGCGCCTCCGCCACGAAGCGATCCCAGACCTCCGCACGGGACGCCTCCGCCTCGAGGCGCCCGGCCAGTTCGTGCGCCAGCTGGTCGATATCGCCGGCGCCGACAAATACCAGGAGATCGCCCGGCTGCAGCGCCGCCCGCAAGCGGCCGACGAAGAGGCCGTCCCGTCCCGGCAGGTACGTCACCGGAACCGGGGCGCCGGACTTCTTGATTTCGGCGTAGATGTCGGCCGTCGTGCCCCCGGCGACCGGGGTCTCGCCCGCCGGATAGACATCGAGCAGGAAAAGCTGGTCGGCCAGACTGAGGACGGCGGCGAATTCCGCCTTGAACTGCGCCGTGCGGCTGAA
>JBJKRV010000470.1:0-4641 GCA_046704465.1 Opitutaceae bacterium
GGTGCAGACCCTGCAGGGTGAGGGCGCCGTCGACTTTCACCAGTCGGGTGGCCGCGTTGATTGCGCCCAGGGCATAGAACCAGATCTCCGCCACGGCATTGAACAGCGGACTGGGTCGCAGCCACGCCGCGTCCACCAGGGACCGCAGGTAATCGGTTCGGAAAACCGGATTATGGGGCGCGGGCTGCAGGCGGAGAAAGAATTCAACCGGATCCGTCGTCGCCGGTTTCTTCACGAATTGCACGGGCTGCTGCTGAGTCCACGAATCGTCGAGCGGGACCGCCGCCTCGTCGCTGTAGCTGACGTCGGCGCCGACCGCTTCCATCGCCGCAACCTGCCGGGTGAGTTTGTCGGGGTGGATGAGGTCGTCGGAATCAAGGAAGAGGGTGTAACGGCCGCGTGCCCGGGAGACACCGGCGAGCCGCGCGAACAGCAAGCCCCGGTTGGCCTGGGCGTGCAGCTCGATCTCACCCGATTCGACCCTCGCCAGCGCCGCGGCGAGGGGCGGATCGGAACCATCGTCGATGACGATCGTCTGGACGCGCAAGTTGCGGGTGGCGCGGCCGACGCTATCGAGCGTGAAGCGCACGAGCGACCCGCGATTGTAGACCGGAATGACGACACTGACGTCAGGAAGCATGACCCGCTGGGAGCCGGCGTACTGGACGCGAAGCCGTGCGCCGGCCCATTAGTCCGGTTGGATCACCCGGCCGGCGAAGTGCCCGCACGCGCCGGCGAAACGGACGCGGGACGCGGGTGAAGTCCACGGGTGGTAAGTCAACCATGCCTTGAGCCGGCGCAGTTTCGCGCCGATGGCGGTCAGCGGCGGCCACGGATTCGCCTCGTGGCGGGACAGGACGTGCATCCACGACTCCTGCATCGCGCGGTTGAGGCGCGCGAGGTAGTCGCCTGACAGGCGTTCCGGCGGAATCAGATGGGTGAGCACCAGTTCGGGGAAATAGGCGACCTCCCAGCCGGCCTCCAGCACCGCAAACACCAGATCATTGTCTCCGCCCGAAACCAGCGTGGTGCCCCGCCGGTCGAGGGCCGCCCGCCACGGGTGGTCGGCGAATGAAGCGAGCCAGGGTTCGACGGCCGCCCGTCTGAGCGCCATCCCGGCGCCGATGGGGCTGAACGGCGGGTAGGTCGCGCGGGCGGTGCCGGGCGGCCGCGATCCGGTCGAGAGCAACGGCGCGTCGCCGAGGTCGCGCAGGGCGAGCAGACCGTCGAATTCGCGGACCCACGCCGGCGGGACGACGGCGAACTCCGGCCGGCTGCGGCCGCCGAGCGCACCGACGGCGGGATGTTTGGCAAACAGCTGCAGCGTCCGGTCGAGGTAGTCCGGGGCCAGCACATTGTCGTCATCGACCAGCACCAGGAACTCGCCGCGCGCCTCGGTGAACCCCCGCCGGCGGGCCAGGGTCAGTCCCGGCTCGGGCTCGCGCACGATCCTGAGATCCGCCGGCATGCCCGAGGCAAACCCGTCCACCGTCAGGGGGGGGACGGAAGCGTTGTCCACCAACACCGTTTCCCACCCGTCACCCGGGAGTGATTGCCCTTGCAGCGCCGACAGTACACGCCGCAGGCGAGCAGGATCTGGATTGTGTGCCGGGATGATGACGCTGAGCTGCATCAGGCTCCCTGCGAACCGGCGGCGTTCGGACGCCAGCCTTGGATGCCGGCGGGGGCGCCGTGACTTATGCTGCCGGGTGGAAGATCCTTGGTGACGACAGAGCCGGCCCCCACCACGCAGCCGTCACCGATCGTCACGCCGGCCAGCACCGTGACGCCGGCCCCGAGCCAGACATCTCGCCCCAGCCGGGTGGGTAGCAGCACGTCGGGCTGCGAACGGATGTCCACGCCAAGCGGGGCGATGGTGTGGTTGGATGAAAGGATGCGGCAATGCATGGCGATGAGGCAGGCGTCGCCGATGTCGACGCCGCCGTGGCCATAGACCACCGTATGCGGCCCGAGAAAGACATCGCGGCCGATCCGGATTGCGCCGCCATAGGCGTGAAGGACGACGCCGGTCTCGAGCCAGGCTCCCGGGCCCACTTCGATTCGGCCCGAGGTGGTGCCGGCCAGTCCCCGGCGGCAGTCGATGTGAGCGCCGAGAAGGCGCGGCGAGGCAATCCGGAGGCCGGCGAGACGAAGGCGCGTCAAACGCCCCCGCTGCAGGACAAGCTTGATGAGAGGTTTCAGCATCAGGTCAGGAGGGACAAATAGTCATCGGGCCGGTACCGGAGCCGCGCGGCGGCGGCCGCGGCGGTTCCCATCGCCTTCCAGCGGTCGGCCGCGGCAAACGCCCGCTCGAGCGCGGCGGCGAGGAGCGGAAGGGTGGGAGCGGGACAGAGAAAGCCCGTCTCGCCATCCTGCAACCAGTCTTCCGCGCCGCCCACGGCGGTCGCGAGAACCGGTCGCTGGCAGAGCATCGCTTCCGGGATGGTCATCGGAACACCGTCGTCCAGGGAGGGTGAGACGAGCAGATGCCGTTGCGCCCAAATGGCGCCGAGTGCCGCCACGTGGCCGGCGAATTCGACGGAGCTCGCGAGTCCGAGGTGAGCGACGGTCGCGCGCAGATGGGCTTCGGCCGGTCCGGCGCCGAAGATCGTAAGCCGCCAGTTCTCGCGCCTTGGGCAGCCCGCCAGCGCGTGCAACAGAAGGTGAACGCCCTTGGTCTCGTCGAGGCGCGAGACGGTGGCGAGTTGCAGGGCGGGCGATGCGGGCCACGGCGAGACATCCCCGGGAACCCAGCGAAGCGGGTTGTGAATGACACGGGCGTTGGGCAGCGCGTGCAACATATGGCGTCGCGTCACCGCCAGATTGCGTGTCGAGACGAAGTACACGCAGTCCGCCCCGGTCAGGCTGCGGCACGCGAGCGTGCGGTCCGCATCGGGGAGCACCGGATTTTCCGCCTGCCAGTTCGCGATCAACCGATATCGGGTGCGGCTGGAGGCGAGCCACTCCAGGCAGGCCGGATGGAGGATCATGTCGTAGGTGCCGCCGAGGCTGAAGATGACCAAATCCGGTTGAAACCGCGCCAGGGTCCGAACGAGGCCATCGTCTCCGGCCGACCGGCGGAGGCGGCCGGCAAGCCGGGCGGAGAACGACGGAACCGGCCGCCGGGGGCGGCGGAGATGAAGGCGGGCACCGCGGCGTGCGAGGGCGGCGATTCGCGGGCTCTCGGCTGTGGCCGGAGAGGTCGAAAGCAGAAGCTGGTCGCCGCGCGCAACGGATGATTCGGCGGCATGGGTCCAGAGGGTGTCGGCGCCGCCCCAGGGAAAATCCAGAATGGTGGAAACAAACGCCAGGCGCATGGTCATTGGGCGCCCACCGCGAACCGGGCGGCCGGTAAGGGACGGGGCGGCGGGGCGGCGAGCATCCGGCGGGCCGCGGCGACCACGGTCTCCGGCGTGATTGCGGTCAGGCAGCGGCGCTCGAAATCGCAGCGCGAGTAGAGCCAGCATGGCGAACACGGCGGACGGTCGGCCAGGTTCTCGTTGCAGGGATAGCCGGTGTACTCCGCCGGTTCCCGGCCCCCGTAGACGATGACCGCGGGACATTCGACCGCCCGGGCCAGATGCATCAGAAAGCCCACAAGCCCGATGAACAGGTCGCACGCAGTGAGTTCGCGTGCCGCCTGCAGGAGAGGAACGCCACGACGGTCCGCGGCTCCGGCCATCGGCGGATCCTGCGGGCTTCCCAGCTGGATGAACTCGGCCTCGCCGGCGAGGGCCGCGACGACGGCCTGGAAACGTTCGACGGGCCACTGCTTGTTGGCCATGGGGTAACGGGCGGTGAGGCAGCTGGAATGGGTGGCGATCCGGGGGCGGACGCGATGGGGAGGAGGACCGGCCGTCACCGCGGGGAGGTACGGACGCAGCACCACCTCACCGGTCACCCCGGCGCGTCGGCACAGGGACGCGATGCTGGGCTCGTGCAGGGGGGCGTCGCGCTGTTCGGCATCCAGATGATCCTGGTAGAACATTCGGCGCACGTTCGTGCGGCTGAGCCGGGCCCAGGGAATCAGGCGCAGATCGAACGGTAGCGCGAGGCGAACGTCCGGATTGCGGGTGAAGAGCTCGGGCGCTTGGGTGAGCATCCAGATGTTTCGCGGGTGGCGGCGGCAGATCTCCCGGGCAACCGCCGAACAAATCAACTGATCACCGATGCCGCCGTAGAAGTAAAAGAGATGGTGGGGGCGCCCGTGCCGTCGCACCAGCGATAGCCAGCGGCGCAGGCCGGACAGATGATACCTTAGGTCCACGGGCGGGTGCTCATCCGGGTGCGAACTCGGTCGTGAAATGGGGCGGATCAGCCAGCGACCGGAAGGCGAGTCCAGCCAGGGGGAACCACATCCGACGTATCGTGCTCCGTGCGCGCAAACCAGGGTTCCGGGGCGACCACAAGCTTGTCCGGAGCGGGGTTGAGCCAGGCGGCCCACCATGAGAAGGTGCTGTTGGCGATGGCGATGTGGTCGCAGAGGGACATCAACCGGATCTTGTCCCACGGATGCCAGGCTTCGACGCAGCGCACGTACACGTGCGGTCCGCTGGGCTGGAACTCGCGCGCGACCGCATCGATGTCATCGGAGAAAATGTAGAGAGTCGCGTCCGGACTCCGCTCGCGCAACAGGCGGAC
>JBJKRV010000471.1:0-2694 GCA_046704465.1 Opitutaceae bacterium
GCCCAAGCACAGCTCCGGCCAGACGCTGTGGCACGTCGTCCGCGGCGCCCGTCGCGGCGTGCTGCTGGACAACGGCATGCCCTACGGGGACCTGAGCGTCCGCCTGCGGGGGCGCCACGATGCCTACGACGTCTGCCCGCTCTCCTCGCTCGGGGCGCTGGCCGTCGTCCAGAGCCTCAACGAGCTGACCCTGCGCGAGCTCGACCGCCGCGGCTATGTGCACTCGGTGCTGCGCAACATGCACACCGGCTCCACCCAGGTGAACTACGACACCTGGCTGCGCGACCAACGGGCGCGTTATGCGCGCTGTCTCCACCACCCCGCCGCCCTGGCCGGCACGGAACCCGAGCATCCGGCATGACGGTCCCCTACACCAGGCAGCTTCCGGTCTTCGGCGAATTTGATGTCGCCGTCATCGGCGCCGGCTCGGCCGGCGCCACCGCCGCGATCGCGGCCGCGCGCGACGGCGCGCGCACGCTCCTGGTCGAGAAGCTGCCGTTTCTCGGCGGCACCTCGACCGCGGTGCTCGACACGTTCTACGGATTCTACACTCCCGGCCGCAGCAATCGGAAGGTGGTCGGCGGGATCCCGGACGATCTCCTCGCGGAGCTGCGGACCATCGGCCCGGTGATCGAACGACCGAATACCTTCGGCGCCGGCACCGGCATCACCTATCACCCCGACGAGCTCAAGGTCGCGTGGGAGCGCCTGGCGCGCCGCGCCGGCGTCCACGTGCTCCTGCACGCGTTCGTGCAGGACGCCATCCGCGACGCCGCGCAGGTCACGGGGCTCGTCGTCGCCACCAAGGCCGGCCTGCAGTGCGTCCGCGCCCGTGTCGTGATCGACGCCTCGGGCGACGCCGACGTGTGCGCCCTGGCCGGCGTGCCCTTCGAGGCGGCCGGCGAGGTCGCCCCCGCGCAGACGCTGACCACCACATTCCGCGTCGCCAACGTCGACGTCGCCCGGCGCCAGTCGCTCAAGAAGGAGCAACTCCACGCGTTGATGGCCGAGGCCGCCGGCCAGCTGGGTTACCGCCTGCCGCGACGGGAGGGTTCCGACCACATCACGCCGGTTCCGCATATGACCGCCACGATCATGACGCGTCTCGCCTCGGTCGGACGCCGCGACGGGGCGCTGATCAACGCCACCGATCCGGCGCTGCTCTCGTCGGCCGAACTGGACGGCCGCGAGCAGGCGCTCGAATATCTCCGCTTCCTCCGCGACCGCGTGCCGGGCTACGGGCAGGCCCGGCTCGCCGCGCTTGGAACCCAGATCGGCGTCCGCGAGACGCGCCGCGTCCACGGCCTCTATCGGCTCACGAAGGAGGACGTGCTCTCGGCCCGCCAGTTCGACGACCAGATCGGGCTGTGTGGCGCGCCGATCGAGGACCATCATGAAGGCGCCGACACGAAGTGGCTTTACCTGCCGGACGGCCAGTGCGTGGGCATTCCCTATCGCGCCCTGGTGCCCGCCGGCCTCGACAACCTGCTCGTGGCCGGCCGCTGTTTTTCCGCGACCCACGACGCACACGCCAGCGTCCGCTCCATGGGCCAGTGCATGGCGATGGGCCAGGCCGCCGGCACCGCGGCGGCCCATGCCGCGCACCACGGCATTCCCGTCGCAGCCATCGATTCCGGCGACCTGCGGGCGGCACTGCGCCGGCGCGGCGCCATTCTGGAATGAACTGGATCGGCCTCGATATCGGCGGCACGCGTCTCAAGGGCGGACTGATCGATCCTGCCGGTCGCCCGCTGGCCCGCCACGCCGAGCCCACCCGGCCCGGCCAGCCGCTGCGGGCGTTCGAACGCCAGCTCGACCGGATCGTGAGCCGGCTGCGGCGCACGGCTCGCGGCCCGTTGGGCGGCATCGGTGCCGCGATTACGGGGCCGGTTGATCCGGCCGTCGGCTGCGTCTACCTGCCGGGCAAGATCCGCGGCCTCGACCGCCACCGCACCGTTCCCTACCTCGCGCGCCGCTGGCAGGTGCCGGCCATTGCCGACAACGACGGCCGGCTCGCCTGTCTCGCTGAATGGCACGCCGGGGCCGGTCGCGGCGTCGACAATCTCCTCGTGCTCACCCTGGGCACCGGGATCGGCTCCGGCGTCGTGCTCGACGGCCGGCTGCTCACTGACCGGCACTTCATGCGCGGCACGCAATGCGGCCACCTCGTCATCGACCGGAACGGCCCGCGTTGTCTCACCGGTCCGCGCGGTACGGGCGAGAGCCTCGCCTCGGTCACCGCGCTGGTCCAGCAGGTGCGCGACCACGCGGCCCGCGGTCTCCCGCTGGCGATCCCGCCCGCACGGGCCGCCGCGATCGCGTTTCCCGACGTGGTCGCCGCCGTGCGCCGGCGCGATCCGATCGTCACCGAGATCTTCGAGCGCTGGCTCGACCGGCTCGCCACCGTGCTGCTCAACGCCTACTACGCCTACACGCCCGATCTGATCCTGCTCGCCGGTGGTCCGGTGAAGGCCGCGCCGGCGTTCGTGCCCCGGCTTGAGGCGCGGCTCAACGCCGCGGCATTCCGGGTTCCGGCGGACTTTCCCATCCCCGTCCGGGCCGCCGCGCTCGGCGAGCATGCCGGCTGGATCGGGGCGGCGCTGCGGGCCCGGGCGGAATTCGGCGCCCAGGAGGCGGCGGCATGAGCGGCGCCCTCGCCACCAGGGTCTGCCACATCGCCGGCACGACGGGCAT
>JBJKRV010000472.1:0-8033 GCA_046704465.1 Opitutaceae bacterium
GATTCGTGATGTGGCTGATGACCCGGCGCCTCCGCCGACAGATGGAGGCCGATGCCGCCCGGTTGCTGGAGGTGGCCCGACGTGAAGCGGCGGTCAACGCCCAGGAACTCAAAAGCCGGGCCGAGGACGAGATTCAGACCCGGCGGGCGGAGATGAACCGGGAGTTCGACCGACGGGAGATCGAGATCGAGGTCAAGCTGCGCGAGATCCGCTCGCACGAGGAATCGCTGGCGCTGCTCGACTACCAGTTGGAGCGGAAGCAGGAACGACTCGCGCGAGAAACGGCCGCGATCAAGCAGGCGCGTGACGCCATCCGCGACCTGTCGCGCAACGTGCGCCAGCGCCTTGAGGGCATGGCGCAAATGGATGCGGCCGAGATCAAGCGCGCCTTGCGCGAGGAGGTGACCCTTGAGTGCCAGGACGAGATCCGGGCGCTCCGCCGCGATTTGCTGGAGAAATCCGAACAGGAGCTGCAGCGCGAGGCGCACCGGATTCTCGTCACCACCATGCAGCGGCTGGCGGGCCGTCCCAACAACGACATTACCGCCACTATCGTCCAGCTGCCGGGCGAGGAAATGAAGGGGCGCATCATTGGGCGCGAGGGGCGAAACATCAAGGCCTTCGAGGCGGCCACGGGCGTGACGCTGCTCATCGACGAGTCGCCGCAGATGGTGCTGATCTCCTCCTTCGATCCGGTGCGGCGCGAGATCGCCAAGCGGGCGCTGGAGGGCCTCGTCAAGGACGGGCGCATCCATCCGACGAGCATCGAGGAGTTCGTGAACCGGGCGCGGGAGGAACTGCGCCTGAATGTTATCCAGGCCGGCGAGGAGGCGGTGCAGCGGCTGCAAATCAACGGCCTGCATCCGGAAATCATCAGCCTGCTGGGCAAGCTGAAATTCCGCTTCTCCTACACGCAGAACGTCCTCGATCACTGCGTCGAGGTGGGATTCCTCTGCTCGATGCTCGCGGCGGAGATCGGCATCGACCCGCAGGTCGCGAAGCGGGCGGGGTTGCTCCACGACATTGGCAAGGCGGTCGACGGCGAATACCAGGGGAGTCATGCCCTGATTGGCGCCGAGTTTGTGAAACGGTACGGGGAGACTCCGATCGTGGTGAATGCGGTCGCGGCGCACCACGAGGAGGTGAAGCCGGAGACGATCTATGCGGGCTTGGTGATCCTGGCGGATACGATTTCGGCGGTGCGGCCGGGAGCGCGGGCCGAATCGATGGCTGGCTACATCCAGCGGCTGGAACGCCTGGAGAAGCTGGCCCTGTCGGTGGAGGGAGTCCAGCAGGCCTACGCCATCCAGGCCGGGCGGGAAGTGCGCGTGGTCGTGAATCCCCAGATGGTCACGGACGAGCAGGCTCGCGAACTCGCAAAGACGTTGCGGCGGCGGATCGAAGACGAACTGCAGTATCCGAGCAAAGATCACCGTGATCCGCGAGCAGCGTTTCATCGAGACGGCGATGTAGTGCCAGGGAAATCCGGCGACCGCCGCGGTAGAGACCGGGCGACCGGAAGCGGCGCAGAGATCTGGTGGCGATGTCCCTGCCGGAAGCCGCCGCTCTGCCGTCTTGTCACTTCGGGCCGGTTGCCTCCTACTCTCAAACGATGGTTGATTCCAAGATCCTTCAGACTTTCCCCAATCCCGCGCCGGGGCGGGATTACGTGATCGAGCACACCCACCATGAGTTCACGTCGCTGTGTCCGATCACGGGCCATCCGGATTTCGCCGCGATCACAGTGCGATATGTGGCAGACCGACTGTGCGTGGAGCTGAAGTCGCTGAAGCTCTATTTTCACGCCTACCGCAGCGAGGGCATTTTTTTCGAGGCGGTGACCAACCGGATCTGCGACGATTTGGGCGCGTGCCTCCATCCGCGCCAGCTGACCGTAATTTCGGATTGGAAGGCGCGCGGCGGGTTCACCTCGGTGATCACGGCCGAATGGCGCGGGCAACGGACGCGTTCCCGCCGCCGCTAAATCCGCCGCAGACCGGTCTCACGGATTCAGCGCGGCGATGACCTGCGGATGGAGCAACGGCCCGGCGGCGACGAGGGAGGCGGCGTTGACGGGGTCCCGGCCCTGCCAGTCGGTGATGACGCCGCCCGCGCCGCGCACCACCGGAATGAGCGCGGCGATGTCCCACGGGTTCAAGATCGGGTCGCACATGATGTCGGCGCCGCCGCTGATCAGAAGCAGGTAGCCGTAGCAGTCGCCCCAGGTTCGGAATTGCTTGACGCGCCGGCATACGGCGGCAAACGCCTCGCCCCGTTGGTATTGCTCGGGGGCCAGCACGTCGCTGCAGAGCAAGGTCGCGTCTTCCAGGCGCTCCCGGGCCCGCACCCGGACCGGGCGTCCGTTGAGGGTTGTCTGGTGGCCGTCGCCCAGGGCGATCTGGCGCAACAATGGCTGGTGAATCAATCCGAGTACCGGCCGGCCTTGGTGGAGGAGGGCAATCAGCGTGCCAAAAAGCGGGCAGCCGGCGGCAAAGGCGCGGGTCCCATCGACCGGATCGATGACCCAGACAAACTCGGCCCCGGTGTTCTCGGCGCCATATTCTTCGCCCAGGATGCCGTGCTCCGGAAAGCGGGCGTGGACCATTCGTCGCATGAGATCCTCGGCGCCGCGATCAGCCGCCGTGACGGGCGTCTGGTCGGACTTGGTCTCGACTGCCAGATCCGACCGGCCGAAATAGGGCCGGATGAGGTCGCCACTCGCCTCGGCGAGTTCAAGCATGAAGCCGCGATAGGGCTCGAGATTCACGTCGGGATCGTCACCACGAATTGCCGCAAAGACACGAAAATAACGCCCGGCTTTTCTCCGTGCATTTGCCGGGTTCGTGTGTTTCGTGGTGCTCCATGTTCCCGCGCTGGACCGAGCAGACGGTCTACTTCATCGACTTCGAAGGCAGCCGGGCCTCGGGTATCCTGGAATTCGGCGTGGTCGCCTTGTGCGGGAGCCGAATTGTAGATACCAGAACCCGTTTGTGCCGTGCCACCGGCCCGGTGCGGCCTGAGGATGTGGCGGTGCATGGACTGCACGAAGCAGATGTTGCGGCACAGGCACCCTTCATCGGGGAATGGGAGTATTTCGCCGGCCTGCGTGAGCGCGGTCCGCTGGCCGCCCATTTCGCCCACGTCGAAAACGCCCTTCTGAAATCGGTCTGGCCCTACCCGCGAAGTTCACCCGATTTCGCACGTCATGGTGGCCGGACGGCGGAGTGGGGACCGTGGATTGACACGGGCCGGCTCTACGCCCAACTGCCTCCCCGATCGCAATCCGGAAAGTTGGAGGTTCTCGTGGCGACATGCGGTCTACAGGGGGAGCTCGATGCCAGCGCCGCAAGGTTCTGTCCACCGAGGCGCAGGCGCTACCATGCAGCGCTGTACGATGCCCTGGCAGGCGCGTTGCTGCTGGCGCGACTGGCTATGGATCCGGAGGTGGCGGGGAAATCCATGGGCTGGCTGCTGGCAATGAGCACCCTCAATCCGGGGAAGCGCGATGCAATCCGTCAGCACGAATTGCTTTGAAGCGGCGTCGAAACGCTTTCGAATGCTCCGCCAAGAAATCCGCTACAACTCGGGACAGGGGGTCTGTGGCTGGCCACTGAAACGCTCAATCAACCGCGACAGCGGCCGGTCCGCCAGTGAGGATAGAATCAGATGTGCGGCAGAAAAGTCGTGCCCGTGCGTCGACGGATTGGGCACTGCGATCACCCACAGACCGGCGCGACGGGCAGCGACAGTGCCGGCGGTCGAATCCTCCAGGGCGATGGCCTCGTCTGGCATCACGCCCAACCGGCGGACGGCCGCCAAGTATAGATCCGGTTCCGGCTTGCCGGCCATGACATCCTCGCGGCAGGTGACGGCGTCGAACAGCAATCTCAATCCGAGGCGGTCCAAGTGTCCCTCGACGTGACGATGGCTGGAATTGGAGGCGATGCCGAGTCTGATGGCGGCCGCGCGGGCGTCACGCAAGCAGTCGGACACCCCGGGCAGGACGGGCTGACGTGCCACAATTTCGCGGGTCAGGGTCCGGTGCTCACGATCGAGTCTTTCGCGATCTGCGTCCGGACCAAACGCGGCCCACGGGTCAAAGTCCACGTCCACGTGGCCGACGATCCGGTGGGCGTCATCGCGCGGGTATTCGAGGCCGGCCCGTCCGTGCAGCGCCGCCCACGCGTCGATGAGGGGGGTCTCGGTATCGATGATAAGTCCGTCGAAATCGAAAACTAGGGCGCGGATCATGGGCAGCCACGGAGGACAGGGCGTGGCGGGAGAAGGTCAAGCAACGAGTCAGGCCGGGTTTCGCGCCCCGGCTCACAGCATCTTCTTGCGCTTCAGATAAAGCCACATGAACACCGTGAACAGGATCGTGATGGCCCAAGCGATGGCGTAGGAGGCGGGCCATTCCAGTTCCGGCATGTGGCGAAAATTCATGCCGTACCACGTGCCCACGAGGATGGCGGGGATGGTCAGGGCGGTGAGCGCGGTGAGGACCTTGATGCCTTCGTTGGTCTGGAACGACGCCTTGTTCAGGTAGAGATCGAACGAGAGCAAAAGTTGTTCGGCGTAACCCGCCGCGGTTTCCTCGTAACGCATCAGATGATCGCGGATGTCGCGGAAGTACGGCAGCATCACCGCCCGGATCATCCGGCTCTCGCCCATGGCCAGGCGGTTGATGACGTCACGTTGCGGACGGATGATCTGCCGCATCTGGGAGATCTCCCGGCGGAGTGCCAGCAGTTCGTCGATGAAGTCGCCGCCACTCTGGACGATGAGTTGGTCCTCGATTTCGTCCAATCGGGTGTGGAGGGTATCGATCACCGGCTTATAGTTGTCGACGAGGTGGTCGAGGATGTTGTGCGCCAGCCGGTCGGGACCACGCGCGACCACCCCGCTGACCTTGGTGCATCGGTCAATCAGGGCCTGAACGGACGGGAGCGGCGTCCGATGGAACGTCACCAGGTACTCCCGGCCGAGGAAGAGATCGAGCTCCGTGGTGTCGAATTTTCCGGGGCTGGCGACATCGACGCCGTGCATCACGACGAACAGATATTCATCGTAGTCCTCGATCTTGGGCAGCGAGCTCGGGGTGGCGCAGTCCTCGATGGCGAGGGGGTGAAATTGAAAGACACCGTCGAGGATCTGCCGGATCTCCTCGTCGGTCGGGCTGTCGAGGTCCACCCAGATCACGAGGCCCTTGTCGGCTCGGACAAGCCGGAGCGCCTCGAGTTCGAGATCGCGCCCGACCACCCGGCCCTCGCTGAAGATGAAGGAATGGATCATGGCGCGCCGCCGATGGTGGCAAGCCTGGCGGGTGAGGCAAGCCCGCGGGTCCGGTCGGGTCAGCCGCGGGCCTGCGCTTCAAGGTCCCGCATCGTGTTCGCGAACGCCGCCGGAGTCGGCGCCTGGAACAATGCCTCACACGCAGTCGGCTCCTTGAGCAGGCGGCACAGCAGGCCGACCAACTGCAGGTAATCGCCGGGATTGGACCGGGGCGTGCCCAGCACGAACATCAGGCGGACCGTCTGGTTGCAGGTCTCGAAAAACACGCCCGTGTCGCTGCGACCGACGGCCATGACCATCTTCTTCACATGCTCCGTCCGAGCGTGCGGCAGGGCGATGCCGCGGCCAATATAGGTCGTGTCGAGGCGTTCGCGGGCCAGCAATTCGGTGTAGAACCCCGCGAAATTGGCCACGTCCGGATGTCCTTCCAGCAAGCGGGCGATTTCGTTCAGTGCGGCGGTCCGTCGGGTATTCTGAACCGTCAACAGGATCCGCGCCGGATCGAGCAGTTGGCTGAGTCGTTCGGCCATGCGGAGAAAAAGGGGAGGCTGGAAGGCGTGCCCAGCAGAGAGCCGGACCCAACCAATGGCAAGCCCGATGCGCCTTATCCGGAAGCGAAACCGGACAGCATCAGGCGGGCGTGGCGTCGGGGCCTTCGCCAGGTGTCGCCTGCTCCTCCTCGGTCTCCACGATGCGGGCGACGGCGAGGAGCTTGTCGCCTTCGGTCAGCTCAACCAGCTTCACACCTTTGGAGGCGCGGGTCTCGGTCTGGCGGATGTCCGCCACTCCGGTGCGGACGCTCTGGCCCCGGGCGGTGAGGAGCATGACCTCGTCGCTTTCCCGAACGCTGAGCGCACCGGCCACCCCCATCCCGGCCCCGAGGCGGATGGCGATGATGCCCGAGCCGCCGCGATGCTGAGGCCGGTACTCGTCGAACGACGTCCGTTTGCCGATGCCCTCCTCGCTCGCCACGAGCAACGTGCACGCGGGGTCCACGACATCGATGGATTTGACGTAGTCACCGCCGGTCTTGAAACGAATGCCGGTGACGCCGACAGTGGCGCGTCCCTGGTCGCGCATGTCCGATTCGTGAAAGCGGATGGACATGCCGCGATAGGTGATGAGGACAACCTCGTTATCGCCTCCCGTGAGCACGCAGCCCACCAGGGTATCGCCCTCCTCGAGCTTGATTCCGATGATGCCACCGCGGCGCGGATTGGCGTATTCGGCGAGGTTCGTCTTTTTGACGGTGCCGCTGCGCGTCGCCATGACAAGATGCAGCTGGTCGGAGAACTCCTTCACGCAGATCATGGCGGCGATCTTCTCGTCACGCTGGAGCGCGAGGACGCTGCTGACGGATTTTCCCTTGGAGGCGCGGGTGCCTTCCGGAATTTCGTAGACCTTTTCGACGTAGACGCGCCCATTGTTCATAAAGAACATGATGGAGTCGTGCGTGGAGGCGGTGAATAGGTGCTCGACGAAATCCTCCTCGTAGGTCTCGGTGCCGATGATGCCTTTGCCGCCGCGCTTTTGCGAGCGATAGGCGGCGACGGGCGTACGCTTGATGAAGCCCTGGTGGGAAACGGTGATGACGCAGCCCTCGTTCGGCACCACGTCCTCCATCCGGAATTCACCCACCGAGTCCACAATCTCCGTGCGCCGTGGCTGGCTGTATTTCTCTTTCAGCGCCAGCAGTTCCTCCGTGATCACCTGGCGAAGCCGGACATCAGAATCGAGGATGGCCCGGTACTCTTCGACGAGTTTGAGCAATTCGAGATACTCGGCTTCGATCTTGTCGCGCTCCAGCCCCGTGAGCTGGTACAGCCGCAATTCCAGGATGGCATTGGCCTGCCGCTCGCTGAGCGGGTACCGCTCCATCAACTTCATCCGCGCCTCGTCCCGATCTCGTGAACTGCGGATGAGGCGGACAAAATCGTCCAGGTGGTCGAGGGCGACCTTGAATCCCTCGAGAATGTGAGCGCGTTCCTCGGCGCGGCGCAGACGAAACTGGGTGCGCCGGGTGACGACTTCGCGGCGGTGGCTGATGTAGCAGTCGATCAGCTCCCGGATATTCATCTGCTTCGGGCGCTTCTGGTCGAGCGCGAGCAGGATCACGCCAAAGGACGATTCGAGCGCAGTGCGCTGAAAGAGCTGGTTGATGACCACCTTGGCCTGCTCGCCGCGTTTGAGCTCGACGACGATCCGCGTGGCCTCGTCGGATTCGTCGCGGAGATCGCGAATCCCGTCGATTTCCTTCTCGGCCACGAGGTCGGCGATGCGCGTGACGAGCGAAGCCCGATTCACGTTGTAGGGGATCTCGGTGATGACGATCTGTTCGCCGCCGCCCTTCAATTCCTCGGTGTGGGCTTTGCCGCGCACTTTGACGATGCCCCTGCCGGTGTGGAGGTAGGAGCGGATTCCCTCCCGGCCGGTGATGACGCCGCCGGTCGGAAAATCCGGGCCCGGGATCATGGCCACGAGGTCGTCCAGCGGGAGGTCGGGCCGGTCGATGACCGCGCAGATCCCGCCGATGAGCTCGTCGAGGTTGTGCGGCGGGATGTTGGTCGCCATGCCCACGGCGATGCCGGTCGAACCGTTCATCAACAGCCCGGGCAGCGCGGCCGGCAGCACCGCCGGTTCGACCGTTGATTCCTTGTAATTGGGAGTGAAGTCGATCGTTTCCTCGTCGAGGTCACGCAGCAGCTCTTCGGCGATTTCGGCGAGGCGGCACTCAGTGTAGC
>JBJKRV010000473.1:0-8955 GCA_046704465.1 Opitutaceae bacterium
GACCGTCGTGGGGCTCTGCGTCATCAGGTCCTGCGCCTTTTGCGTCTTCGGAAAGGCGATCACTTCGCGGATGCTCGTCGTGCCGCACAGCAGGGCGACCATCCGGTCGAGTCCGAACGCAATGCCGCCGTGCGGCGGCGCGCCGTATTGGAACGCGCGCAGCATGTAGCCAAAACGGCTTGCCACCACGTCCGCCGGAATCTTGAGCACATCCTCAAAGACCTTCTTTTGCAGGGCCGGCTGGTGAATGCGGATCGAGCCGCCGCCCAGCTCCATGCCGTTCAGCACGACGTCGTAATGCTGGCCCCGCACCGCCTTGGGATCGGTGTCGAGCAACGGGACGTCCTCCGGCACCGGCGCGGTGAACGGATGGTGGGTGGCGACGTAGCGGCCCTGCTCCTCGTCGTAAGTCATGAGCGGGAAGTCCACGACCCACAGGAAATTCCACCGGTCGGCCGGGATCGTCAGCTTCCCCCGCTTCTGCAGGAGGGCGGCGCTCTCGAGCCGGATGCGACCCAGGATCGCGCAGGCCCGCTCCCACGGCGCCGCGGCAAAAAAGACCAGGTCGCCGTCCTCGATCCCGAGCCGACGCTTCAGCTCCTCCTTTTCGGCCTCGCTGAAGAATTTCACGATGGGCGACTTCCACTCTCCGCCCTCGATCTTGATGTAGGCCAGGCCCTTCGCCCCGAGCGACTTCGCCACCTCCTCGAGGTTGGTGATCTCACCCTGGGTGATGTCGGCCAGGCCCTTGGCATTCAGCGCCTTCACGGCGCCGCCGGCCGCTTTCGCCGCGGCGGCGAAGACCTTGAAGGAGGAGGATTTGAACGTCGCGGTGAAATCGGCGAGTTCGAGCCCGAAGCGCGTGTCCGGCTTGTCCACGCCGTAGCGGTCCATCGCATCCCGAAACGTCAGCCGGGGGAACGGCGTCGGGATCTCCACGCTCAGGACGTCCCGCCAGATCTTCTTCAGCATCCCCTCGAACAGCGCGTAGACCCCCTCGCGATCGATGAAGGACGCCTCGACATCGATCTGGGTGAACTCCATCTGGCGTTCGGCGCGCAGATCCTCGTCGCGAAAGCAGCGGGCGATCTGGAAATACTTCTCCACGCCCGCCACCATCAGGATCTGTTTGAACTGCTGCGGCGACTGGGACAGGGCATAAAACTGGCCCGGGTGAATGCGCGACGGCACCAGGTATTCGCGCGCCCCCTCCGGCGTGCTCTTGAACAGAATCGGGGTCTCGACTTCGATGAACCCCTCGGAATCGAAATAGTCGCGCACCGCCTTGGTCGCGCGATGGCGGACCATCAGGTTGCGGCGCATCTTCGGTCGGCGCAGATCGAGATAGCGGTAGGTGAGGCGCAGGTCCTCGCTCACCCGGTCGCCGCCGGCGTCGTCCAGCGGGAACGGCGGCGTCTCCGCCAGGTTGTGGATCTCGATGGCGGTGGCGTCGACCTCGACCTCGCCGGTCGGCAGGTTCGGGTTGGCCGTCCCCTCCGGCCGCCGCACCACCTTGCCGGTCACGCTGATGACCGACTCCGGCTTCAGGTGCGCGGCGCGGGCCCCGACGTCGGCGTTCGAATCCGGCTCCAGCTTCACCTGCGTGATCCCTTCGCGGTCGCGCAGGTCGATGAAGATGATGCCGCCCTGGTCGCGGATGGAATCCACCCAGCCGGCGAGCGTGGCGGTTTGTCCCAAGGCGGCCGTGGTCAGTTGACCGCAATGATGCGTGCGCTTCATGAAAGACGGGAGACGAAAGTCGGCCAGCTAAACGGAGCCCTCCCATGGAGCGCAAACCCGAAATTGGGTTTCCTCCTATGGATCGAGTCGGGCCGGGGGGCCGAGTCCCGTCAGCCGATCAGGCTTTCGCCGGTCATCTCCGGCGGCTTGGGCAGGCCCATCAATTCGAGCAGGGTCGGGGCGATGTCCGCCAGGCGGCCGCCGGCACGGAGCTTGGTGCCGGCAGCGGTGAACCCCTCGCCGACGACAAAGACCTCGACCAGATTGAGCGTGTGCGACGTGTGCGGGGCGTTGTGCTCCGGATCCCACATCTGCTCGCAATTGCCGTGGTCCGCGCAGACGACCGCCGCTCCGCCCATCTTCAGCACCGCGTCGAGCAGCACGCCGACGCCGAGATCCGTGGCTTCGACGGCGCGGATCGCCGCGGGCAGCGAGCCCGTGTGCCCGACCATGTCGGGGTTGGCGTAGTTGACCACCAGCAGGTCATATTTGCCCGACCGGATCGCGTCCCGCGCCGCCACCGTCACGCCCATCGAGGACATGTCGGGCGCCAGGTCGTAGGTCGTCACCTTGGGGCTCGCGACCAGGGCGCGATCCTCCCCGGGGAAGGGCTCCTCGCGATAGTCGTTGAAGAAGAACGTCACATGCGGGTACTTCTCCGTCTCGGCGCTGCGAAACTGCTTCAGGCCGCGGGCCGCGACGTAGTCGCCGAGGATGTTTTTCATCTTCGGCGGCTTCCGCAGGATGGTTTCCACCGGCAGCCCCTTCTGATACTCGGTCAGGCCGGCAAAATAGAGGTCGAGCTTCCGGCCCCGGTCAAAACCCTTGAAACCGTCCTCGCAGAAGGCGCGGCACAACTCGCGCGGCCGGTCGCCGCGAAAGTTGAAGAACACCACGCAGTCGCCGTCGCCGATCACCGCCACCGGCTTTCCCTCCGGCCCCGTGACCCACGTCGGCACCACGAACTCGTCGCCCTTCTGCGAGTCGCTGGTCGGATGGTCGTAATACTGCTGCATGCCGGCCTCGGCGCTTGGGGCCGAAAAGTCCGCCTTCGCTCCCGTCAGCATGGCGTAGGCGCGGCTCACCCGTTCCCACCGGTTGTCGCGGTCCATCGCGTAGAAGCGCCCGCACAGGCTGGCGACCTTCCCCACCCCGAGCTTACCGAGCCGGGCTTCAAGTTGCCGGATGAATCCGAGTCCGCTGGCCGGTGGCGTGTCGCGTCCATCCATGAACGCGTGAACGAAGATGTTCTGCGTGACCCCGGCCGCCTTCGCCAGGGCCACCAGGCCGTAGAGGTGTTCCAGCAGGCTGTGCACGCCCGCGTCCGACGCCAGGCCCATGAAATGCAGCCGGGTGCCGCGGGACTTCACCCGCTCCAGCGCCGCGCGCCACACGGCGTTGCCGGCGAGCTCTCCGCTCTCGAGCGCCTTGGTGATGCGCACGATCTCCTGGTCGACGATGCGGCCCGCCCCGATGTTCTGGTGGCCCACCTCGCTGTTGCCCATCACCCCGTCGGGCACGCCCACGTCCAGGCCGCAGGCCTTGACGAGCGTCACCGGGTAGGTGGACTGCAGCCAGTCGTCGCACGGTTTGCGCGCCAGGTGGACGGCGTTGAACTTGTCGTGGGCGGGATTGGGATTCTTGCCCCAGCCATCGCGAACGATGAGGAGCACGGGTCGGCGTTTCGAACTCATGGCGAATAGTAAACGGGCAGCGGGCGTCCGGCGTGCGGCCCCGCGGCCCAAACCCGACAGTGATGCGCCGACGGCACCGACCCCGCAAACCCAAAATCCCCCGAGCCCGCGTTTGACATCCCCTCGGATTCTCCCGACCAGTAGCTGGCAACATGTCCAGCCGCGCCGTCCTGCTCGTCAATCTCGGCTCCCCCGATTCCCCGTCGGTGGCGGACGTCCGCCGGTATCTGGCAGAGTTTCTGGGCGACGAGCGCGTGCTCGATGCGCCCGCCCGACCCCTCCGGTGGCTGCTGCTGCATGGGATCATCCTGCGGACGCGACCCGCAAAATCGGCTCACGCCTACGCCAGCATCTGGACGCCCGAAGGCTCGCCGCTGATCGTCACCTCCCGCCTCGTGCAGCAGAAACTCGCCGCAGCCCTGGGACCGGAGGGGCCCGCCGTGGAGCTGGCCATGCGTTATGGCAAGCCCCCGATTGCCTCCGTCCTGTCCCAATTGGCGGGAGCCGGCGTCGATCACCTTCTGGTCATCCCGCAATACCCGCACTACGCGATGTCGAGTTGGGAGACCGTGGTCGTGAAGGTGCAGGAGGAGGCTCGCCGGATTGCCCCGGCAATGCACCTGGACATCGTGCAGCCGTTCTTCGCCGACAACGACTATGTCGAGGCCCTGTACGCCAGCATCCGCCCGCACCTCGACCATCCGCACGACCACCTGCTTTTCAGTTACCACGGCATTCCGGTTCGTCACCTGAGGAAGGCCGATACCTCGAAGGCACACTGCACCGTCGTGCCCGATTGCTGCACGGCATGCAGCCCCGCCCAGGCCACTTGTTACAAGGCGCAGTTGACGCGCACTACCCAGGCGCTCGCCCGGCGCGCCGGCCTCGATCCCGGGCGTTATTCCATATCCTTCCAGTCGCGCCTTGTCGGCGAGCCGTGGCTTGAGCCCTACACCGACTTCGAGTTCAAGCGCCTGGCCGCCGCCGGCCGCAAGCGCCTGCTGGTGCTCACCCCGGCCTTTGTGACCGACTGCCTCGAGACCCTGGAAGAGATCCGGGTGGCTGGCCGGGAGACCTTCATGCAATCCGGCGGCGAATCGTTTGAGCACATACCTTGCCTCAACGATCATCCGGCCTACATTGAATTTCTACGCGATCGGGTCCGTCAGTGGTTGGCTGGCGCTCCACTTGTAAAAAAAGGCTGAACCTGGTTCCCAACCACGTGGTGAATGCTCGATTATCCGTTTTTTACTTAACACCACGAAAAAGTTATTCACCGTGTTCCCCCCCCGGAAAAAGGGGGGCCGGATGATCCGGCTCCTCTTTCCATACGCTTTCTGTGGCATCCTCGATACAGTTGCAGGCAGCCGGTGCGACCACCATGAACGCCCGTGGCGGAGGTGCAGCCCTGCTGGTCCTTGACGGAAATGGAAAAATCCTCCTTGCCGACGCTGCGGCACGCACGCTGTGGAAGGCTGCCGCCTCCGAAATGGTCGGCGAGCACTTCTCTTCCCTTTTCGCCTTTGAGGTCACGGCCAAAGACTCCCGCTGGCTCGAAGCCCAGTGGGATGTGCTTCTGGCCGCCGGGGCCACTGCGCCGCTCCGCCTGACGGCACAGCCAAAGGAAGGTCCCCGCCGGGAGGTGTCCGTTTGCCTGGAAACCACCACGTCAGCCGCCGGTCCCGCGTGTTTCGCCTTTGTAACCGCCGAAGGCGCCTCAGGCCCCGGCGGCCTTGATCTGATGGCCTTGCTGGCCGAACGCAGCCCGGTCGGCGTGTTCGACCTGAACTTCCGCACCGGCAGCTTTTATTACTCGCCCGTTTGGCTCAAGCAGCTGGGTTATACCGCACAGGAACTGGAAGGAACGTTCGAGACCTGGCGGCGGCTCCTGCATCCCGAGGACACGGCCGCCGCGCCCGACCGGGTCGGCACGCGGTTTTTCAACGGCGCCAAGAGCTTTTCACTCGAATACCGTCTCCGCCACAAGAAAGGCCACTACATCTGGCTGCACAGCGTCGGCGTGCAGGTGTTCGGCGCTGACGGCGAACTTGAGCGTGTCGCGGGTGCGCATATCGACATCACCGAGCGGAAGGAATTCGAGGATACGGCCGTCGAGAATGAGACGCGGCTCGAAGAACTCACCCAGGGCGGTCCCTTGGGCGCGTATGACCTCAACTTCTCCGCCGGCCGGTTCTGGTTCTCCGCGGCCTGGAAGAATCTCCTCGGCTTTGCGCCGGGCGAGATGATTGACGGACCGGACGCCCTGGCAGCGGTGCTGCATCCCAATGACGTGAAGGAGGGCCTCACCGAGTTCTTCCTGAGTCGGCATCCGTTCGAATCCGCCTACATCGACCTCCACCGCCTGCGGCACAAGGCGGGCCACTACATCTGGGTGCTGGGTGGGGTGTTTCGGCAGGTTTCGCGGAAGCGCGAGCTGCTCCGGGTCGTCGGCTTCCACTGCGCCCTGCCGGACGAGCTTCCCCTCGCGGGCGGGACTGCCCTTCCCCCGGCCCTGCTGGCCGGGACGCTCCATGAACTGCACGAAGGAATTGTGATCGTCGACGCCGGCGGCCGGACGCTGACGGTCAATGACAAGGCCGCCCAGCTCCTCGGAGGGACGACCGACACCCTGCGCGGGTGTCCGGTGGTCGAGATCTTTCCGCTGGTGCGCCGAACTGGCGGACAGCGGGCCAATTTCCCCATCGAACGGCTTCTCGAATTTGGCGAGCCCCTGGCCATGACCAACGAATTCTCGCTCGCGGTGCGCGCGGGATCCGATCCGCTACCGGTCGTCTTCAGCGCGCGTCCCGTGATCGACGTCAGTGGCCACGTCAACGGGGCGGCCATCGTGTTCCGCAATCCGGAGGAGATGACGCTTACCCCCGAGGCACTGGTGCGGACGAACCGTTTTGAATCGCTCGGTGTGCTGGCCGGCGGCATTGCCCACGATTTCAACAACCTGTTGACCACGATTCTCGGCGGCATCTCGCTCGCCAAGGACAACCGCGATTACTCCACCCTGGACGACAGCGAGAATGCCTGCCTGGCGGCCAAAGGCCTCACCAAGCAGTTGCTGACCTTCGCCAAGGGCGGCGGTGCCGCACCCACCGTCATTGCCCCCCAGACGCTGCTGCACGAAGCCGTTCGGGTGGCCTCGGCGGGGGCCGCAACCGAGGTCAACTCGGAGGTCGCGGCGGGAACCGGCAACATCCTCGCGGATCGGGCGCAGATCCTGCAGGTCTTCCAGAATCTCATCGTCAACGCCATCCAAGCCATGCCTGCAGACCGCCCCGGGCACGTCTGGCTCAAGGCCGGGAATGTCGATCTGGCCGAGGGACAGATTCCGCCACTGGCGGCCGGCCGCTACGTCCAGTTCGAGGTGAGCGACGACGGCACCGGCATCGCGGCGGAAAACCTCGAGAAGATCTTCGAGCCGTTCTTCACGACCAAGCGGCACGGCACGGGTTTGGGACTCGCCACGGTCATCGAGGTCGTGCGCAGACACGGCGGCCAGATCGGCGTCAGTTCCACGATCGGAACCGGCACGACCTTCACCGTCTTTCTGCCTCACGCGGACAAACCGGCCGAGGTGGAGGCCCGCCGTGCGCCGACGCTGCGGTTCGGCACCGGCCGCATCCTGTTCATGGATGACGACGAGAAGATCTGCGCCTTGACGGCCGGCATGCTCACCAACCTCGAATACAAATACGACATCGCCCGGAAGGGCGAGGAGGCCATCGCGCTTTACCAGCGTTACCTCAACATCGGCCGGCCCTACGATGTCGTCATCATGGACCTCACGATTGTCGGCGGCATGGGCGGCGAGGAGGCCTTCCGCAAGCTGAAGGAACTCGATCCCGACGTGCGGGCCGTCATCTCCAGCGGATACGACAACGAGGAGATGGCCCGCCGCTATCTGGACATGGGCTTCTGCGGTTACCTTACCAAGCCCTACCGCGTGGGGGATATCGGCCGGATCCTCAAGACCGTGCTGGGATAGGCCGGTCATCCTCCCCGGCGGCCGACCGGGCTCGGATCGAGGCGACACCAGGATCGGGAGGCCGGCTGCCGGACCGTCTCCGGCCTGCCAATTGAAGGCCGCCTCGTGGTCCGGCGGAATCCGGATTGCTGTTACCGGCGTCCTGCCGCCGATCGGCGGGTCTTCCCCGTCCGCCGGCAGATCCTGGTCGCAGGGGGGGCCCGATGCCTTATATCGCGTCCGCAAATTTGCGTTGTGCCGGTCCTTCGATCCATTACTTCCGTAGCCTCTGTCGTCCGATATGAGAGCCTATTTCCTGCGGCGCCTGCTGCTGGTGCCGCCCACCCTCGTCGGCATCACTCTGATCGTCTTTTTCATCACGCGCCTGGCGCCGGGCGGACCGCTGGAGCAGGCGATCATGCAGGCGGAGCAGGCCTCCATGTCCAGCCCGGGAGGGCGCACCTCCGGCCAGGGCGCCGCGCTCTCCACCGAACAGATCGACCAACTGAAGCACTACTACGGCTTCGACAAACCATGGTACGAGGCCTACGTGCTCTGGCTCGGCAAGGTCGTGCAGGGCAACCTGGGCACGTCGTACCTCTATAACGAGCCGGTCTGGAACCTCATCGAGGGCTGTTTCCCCATCTCGCTGTTCTACGGCCTCGTGACGCTGGTGTTCACCTACGCGGTCTGCATCCCTCTCGGGGTGCTCAAGGCCATCAAGCACCAGACCTGGGTCGACACCGGCACGTCGATCCTGATCTTCATGGGCTATGCCGTGCCCGGATATGTCCTCGGCGCGCTGCTGATCGTGTTCTTTGCCGCCCACCTGCGCTGGTTTCCCATGGGCGGCTTCGTCAGCGACGATTTTTCCAGCCTCAGCACCTGGGGGCAGGTGATCGATCTCGTGCGGCATTCCGTGCTGCCGCTCGCCTGCTACCTGATCGGCAGCTTCGCCTTCGTCACGTTACTGCTGAAAAACCACCTGATGGACAGTCTCGCCGCCGACTATATGCGCACCGCCGTTGCCAAGGGCGTCTCCTACCGGCAGGCCGTCCTCAAGCACGCCCTCCGCAACTCGCTCATTCCGATCGCGACCAACTTCGGCCAGAACGTCACCATTCTCGTCTTCGGCTCCTTCCTCATCGAGACCATCTTCGATATCAACGGCATCGGGCTGCTCGGCTACACCTCCATCCTCAACCGCGACTATCCGGTGGTCATGGGCGTGCTGTTGATTTCCTCCGGCCTGCTGCTGCTGGGAAACATCATCTCGGACATCCTCGTGGCCCTCGTCGATCCCCGCATCCGTTTCACCTGAGCCCCGCATCGACTTGAGCTTCCGATTGAATCCCCTGACGCGGCGCAAGCTGCAGCGTTTCCGCTCGATCAAGCGGGGCTACTATTCGTTCCTGATCCTCGCCGTCCTGCTGGTGATGGCGGCCGGGGCCGAGTTGCTCGTCAACAACCGCGCCCTGATCGTGAAGTACCGGGGCCATTACTATTTTCCCACCTACACCGCCTTTCATCCCGGCACGGATT
>JBJKRV010000474.1:0-2867 GCA_046704465.1 Opitutaceae bacterium
TGCCGGTCGAGCGAAAACTCGGCCGCCAGGATCTCATGCAGGTTGCGCGCCAGACGCGAAGCGAGTTCGCCCGGTTGCCCCGACACCTCGTCAAACGGCCGGATGTCGAGCGCATCGGCCCCGCCGACGACACCGGCCAGCGCCTGCGTCGTGGTCCGCAGCAGGTTCACGTGCGGATCGTAAATCGTTTTGTCCGCCATCGCCGTCCGCGCGGCGATGAAGATGGCGCGGTCGGAGGGCCCGGCCCCAAACTCCCCGCTCATCCTCGACCAGAGCAGACGGGCGGCGCGCAGCTTGGCGATCTCCATGTAGAAATCGACGCCGATGGCGAAGCGAAGCCGGGTTCGGCCGCCGATGGCGCCTGGCTCCAGGTTTCGGCCCAGCAGCGCGCGCCAGTATTCGGCGCCGGCGGCAAGGGCGAACGCCAGCTCCTGCACGGCGGTGGCCCCCGCCTCATGCCAGCGCTCCGCCCCGATCCCGATGACGTGGCCAGGCCATCCGTTGGCGTCGGCTTCCGCCACGCCCACCGCCAGGTCCTCCAGACCGGCGTCCAACGGCAGTGGGAGCGAGCCGTGCCCCGCCAGCCAGCCCAGCGGATCCGCCGCCAGCGCTCCACCGCATCCGGGTTCTTCCTTGCCAGGGTGTTCCAAGGCGAAGGCGAGGGCCGGCAGGGGCGAAAAGCCGTATTCCTCCGGACCCGATTCGCGTTCCCACGCCCGACAACTGCCGCTGGCCGCTGTCCCCGCGGCCTTTGGCCCGATGATCCGGCCCCCGCCGCGCGGGCCGTATAGCGGCGGCACGGAGATGCCCTCCGGTGTCGCGGTCACGAGCCGTTTCTCCAGCGGCGCGCCGTTCAGTTCGCGCTCCACGACAGCCTTCCAGTCCGCATAGGTCGCGGGCGCCGGAGGGAACCCGAGCGTCGTCTCTTTCTCAACCACGGTGGTCATGGGATGGCAGTTGGGCTGGCGCGGTCTCCCGCGCTTGTGCCGTCTCCATCAGCCCCCGGCGGACGGCTGGCAATGCAGAACCGTCCGCGCACCAAGCCATGCTGTACCTTTGCCAATATATGCGCAGAGCTAATCCTACGACTGCAGCATACTGCCAGCCCTGCAGGTAAAACCATTAGATATGATAACTCAGATCGATCATGTCGGAATCGCCGTGCGGTCGCTCGACGACGCCGTTCCGGTGTATGAAGTTGCCCTGGGGCTGCGCTGCGAGCACCGGGAGGAGGTGCCGTCGCAGCGGGTGCGGACCGCTTTTTTTGACGTCGGCGGGGTCCATTTGGAGCTGTTGGAGCCCACCTCGCCGGATAGCCCCATCGCCCGGTTCCTCGCCGAGCGGGGCGAAGGCATCCACCACCTCGCCTTCCGCACGGATGCGATCTCCGATCAGCTCGCCCGAGCCGCCGCCAACGGCCTGCGCTTGATCAACCAGCAACCCATGGAGGGAGCCGCGGGCAAGCTCGTTGCCTTCCTGCATCCCAAATCCACCCACGGCGTGCTGACCGAGCTCTGCAGTTTGCCCGCGCCCTGAGGTCGCTCCCACCTTTTCCGCTCACCGTCCGGGTAACCACCCGCGGAGAACCTTTCCCATGGCCATTTCCACCCAATTGCTCACTACGCTGGCCGAACGGCGGCGCAGCGCCCAGGAAGCCGGCGGCGCCGACAAGCTGGCCGAACGCCGCCAAAAGGGCCTCCTGAGCGCCCGCGAGCGGCTGGCTGCCCTGTTCCAAGAGGGCACCTTCATTGAATGGGGCCTGCATGCGCAGCACGACTGCCACCATTTCGGCATGGAGGACAAGACCATGCCCGGAGACGGCGTGATCACGGGCGTCGGCTATGTCGACGGCCGCCCGGTCGCCGCCTTCAGCCAGGACTTCACCGTCGGCGGCGGAGCGCTGGGGCGCATCCACGCCCGGAAGATCTGCGACATCATGGATCACGCCCAGAAGGCCGGCATGCCGCTGATCGGCATCAACGACTCGGGCGGCGCGCGGATCCAGGAAGGTGACGATTCACTCTCCGGCTACGGTCAGGTGTTCTTCCGCAATGTCGAGCTTTCCGGCCTCGTGCCACAGATCTCGATCATCGCCGGCCCGTGCGCGGGAGGCGCCGCCTACTCCCCGGCCCTGACTGACTTCCTCATCATGACGAGGAGCAATGCCAGCATGTTCATCTGCGGGCCGGAGGTCATCAAGGCCGCGACCGGGCAGAGTACGACGATGGAGGAGATTGGCAGTGCGGCCGCCAACGCCGCCGTCAGCGGCAATGTGCACTTCGTCGCCGACGACGACACCCAGGCCCTGCAAATCGCGCGGCAACTGCTTTCCTTCCTGCCTCCGAACAACGTCGTCGACCCGCCGCACCGCCCGACCCCCGGGCTCGATCTCTCGCCGGATCCGGCCCTCGACGCTCTGATTCCCGACGACCCGAAGGCCCCGTTCGACGTGCACGACGTCATTGCCCGCCTGGCCGATGACGGCGAACTGCTCGAGGTTCATCGCGACTTCGCCCGGAACCTCGTGGTCGGTTTCGGCCGCATCCAGGGGGTGGTCGTCGGCTTTGTGGCCAACAACCCCGACCAGAAAGCCGGCACGCTCGACATCGATTCCGCGGACAAGGGCGCCCGGTTCATCCGCTTCTGCAACGTGTTCAACATCCCGCTGGTCACCCTCGTGGACGTGCCGGGATTCCTGCCGGGCGTTGCCCAGGAACGGGGAGGCATCATCCGCCACGGCGCCAAGATGTTGTTCGCCTATGCGGCCGCCACCGTGCCGAAACTGACGATCATCATGCGCAAGGCCTACGGCGGAGCGTACCTGGCCATGTGCAGCCGCGACATGGGCGCGGATGCCGTCTACGCGT
>JBJKRV010000475.1:0-3174 GCA_046704465.1 Opitutaceae bacterium
CAGCGCGCCGCGCGGCCGGATGACCGGGTCGAGCAGGCGCCCCGTGGCCCGGCCGTCGCGAAACTCCAGGCGATTGCCGATAATCCGTGAAACGCCTAGATGGCGGGCCATGGGCGCCAGAACGTGATCGAGGGCCTGACTGACCAGGATGACGTCGCCGCCGCTCGCGGCGGTCTGCCGGAGCGCCTGCTGGAGCAGGGCCATGCTCTCGGGTCGCAGACGCGGCTTGAGAACGTACTCGAAAAACTCCTCGCCGAGCAGGTCGAGGCGGTCGCGCGAGACCCCGCGTAACACCGTGTGCAGGGCGCGGGTGGCAAAAACGCGATGGGCGGCGTAGAGCAGGGGACGGAGCAGCGCCGAGCCGGCGATCAGCCCTCGCCGCGCCCAGCGCTCGGTAAACTTCTGCGCGTGCCAGGTGAAATAGCCGAGGGGCCGCACGGCGCTCAGGTCCAGCAGGCTCCCTTCCACCCGCCAGTACACGTCCGCCCGGTCCGGTGAGACTGGGCTGGTTGGGTCGGGAGCGGACACGGTCGTATCAGCCGGATTGGCAGCGTCGGGGAACAAAGAACCTAAATTTTATGCGTCGCCATGGCCGAAGGCAAGAATCCGGGCGTCCGTCGGGTTGGGGGGGCGGTCGCCCCGGCCCGAAGGCCCCGGACACTTCACTCCGGGGCCTTCGAACGGACCGCGTATTTGCAGGGTTGCGGTGAAAGCAGGCGGACGCCCAGGCTCAACTTTCCTTGGCCCAGCGCGTCATGTAGTAGTAGATCGTCGGCGTCACGAGCAGCGAGAGGACCATGGCGATCAGCAAACCGCCGATGACCGCGACGGCCAGCGGCTGTAGCATCTGCGAGCCGGAGCCGATGGCCAGCGCCAGGGGGAACATTCCGGCCGTCGCCGCGATGGCGGTCATGACGATCGGCCGCAAGCGCCGCCGGCCCGCCTGGAAGATCGCTTCCTCGCGCGAGAAGCCCGCCGCGCGGAACTTCTCGTCGGCGTCGAGCAGCAGAATGCCGTTCTTGGCCACGATGCCCACGACCATGATCAGGCCCATGAACGAGGACAGGTTGAACGTGATCCCGGCGAAGAGCAGGCCCACGAACACGCCGGAGGTCGACAGCACCGCCGCCACCAGAATGGCGATCGGCGCGGAAAAGTTCCGGAACTCGAACAGCAGCACCAGGAACACGAACACGATAGCCATGGCCAACACCAGGGACAGGTCGCGGAAGGATTGCTGCTGCGTTTTGTAGAGACCGCCGTATTCGATGCGGATCGAAGGCGGCAGGCCCATTTTGGTCAGGGTCTGCTGCACGGCGGCGATGGCGTGCCCCATGTCCAGGCCCTCCAGGCGCGCCGTCACGGCGACGAACCGCTGCTGGTTGTCCTGCATGATTTCGGTCTGGCCCGGCATCTCCTGGATTGACGCCAAGGATCCCAGGTTGGCCGTCTGGCCGGTCGGGCTCACCAGCAGGGTGTTGTTCATCGCGTTGAGCGATGAACGCACGGAATGCGGGTAGCGGACACGAACGGCGTAGGGCCGGTCGTTGATCACGACAGGCTCGTTCGTCGTCACGCCGTCCAGCATCGCCCCGGCCTCGTTGGCGATGTCCTGGGGACTGAAGCCGGCGTGCGCGGCCCTCGAGTTGTGTACCTGGAAGGAAACGGCCGGTCCGCTGGTGGTGGAATCGATTCCGTTGTCGATGTCCACGATGGGATGTTTGCCGCCCACGGTGATGTTGCCGATGGCGTCGGCCACCTTCGGCGCCCAGGTATCGAGCAGCTGGGCGTTGGGCGAAAACATCATGATGTCGACCGGCTGTGGGGCGCTGGTGAGATCCCCGATCATGTCCTGCAATTTCTGCGTTAAATCGACGTCGACCGATGGCTCGGCGCGGTTCACCCGGTCCCGGACCTCATTGATGATGGACCAGATGTCGCGGCTCCGATGGGTCTTCAGGTTGATGGAAATATCGCCGATGTTCGCTTCGGTGACGGCCGCCAGGCCCAGCTGCAGGCCGGTCCGGCGGGAGGTCGCCTGGACCTCGGGGACCGAGCGTACGATGTCCACGATCCGGCTGACCATCTGGTTGCTTTCCTGGAGCGAACTGCCGGGCGGGGTCACGTAATCGAGAATAAAGCTGCCTTCGTCCATCTTCGGGAGCAGATCCGATCCGATGTGCTGGTAGCAGACGTAGGAAACCGCGATCAGGCCGACGGTAATAATCGGTATCCAGATCGGGTAGCGCAGGCTGCGCTTGAACCATATTTCGTAGAAGCGGATGATCTTGCCGAAAGAGCCCTTCATCAGCTCATGCTCTTCGGCCTGGAGCAGCCGGCTCAGTTCTTCCTGCTTGGCCACCTCTTCGGCGGCGGCTTTCGCCTCGCGCTCTTCGATCCACTCCTTCTCATTCTCATTCGAACCGTCCGCCGCATCTCCCGATGGATGACTGTTGTCCATGCGCAGGGCGGCGCTGGGGGCGGGAACGGTTGCGGCTTCCGGCCGGGCCGGCGCTTTTTCGCCCGGCTCGCCGCCTTCGGTCTCGGTCTGCTTCTTCAGCAGGTAGAGGCAGAGCGTGGGCGTCCAGGTCAGCGCCAGGCCCAGGGACGTCAGAAGCGCCGCTGCGATCGTGACCGCCATGGCGCGGAAGAAGACGCCGGTCACCCCCGTGATCAGCGCCAGAGGAAGGAAGACCACGATCGGCGTGAGCGTGGAGCCGACCAGGGCGCGGGTCAACTCTTCCAGCGTCAAGGCGACGGCCTGGTACCGGTTTTCACCGGCCTGCCGGTGCAGCACCACGTTTTCCAGAACGACGATGGCGTCGTCGATGATCAGACCGACGGCGGCCGCCATGCCTCCCAGCGTCATGAGGTTGAAACTCTCGCCCATGAGCTTCATCACGATGCAGGCCACCAGCAAGCTGATCGGAATAACCATGCCCGCGATGAACGACGTGCCCCAGTCGCGCAGGAACAGCACGAGCACGGCCGAGGCCAGGATCAGCCCGATCAGAATCGCGTCGCGGACGCTCTTGATCGATTCCCCCACGATCCAGGACTGGTCGTAGAAGGTGCTGATGTGGATCCCCGGCGGCAGGCTCTTCTCGATCGTCTTCATTTCCGCGTGGACCGCCGTCGCCACCTGCATGGTGTTGCTCTGTCGTTGACGGTTGA
>JBJKRV010000476.1:0-11179 GCA_046704465.1 Opitutaceae bacterium
CCCCGCGTGCCCCACGGGTCGGGTTTTCCGGACGCGGGCGCGCACTCACCCCCAATCCACAACTAACATGCCAAAGTACGTCATCGAACGTGACCTCCCTGGCGCCGGAAAATTGACCGGCGACCAGTTGCAGAGCATCTCCCAGAAATCCTGCGGAGTGCTGCAGAAGATGGGACCGCAGATCCAGTGGGTCGAAAGCTATGTGACCGCCGACAAGATCTACTGCGTCTACATCGCTCCCAATGAAGCCATGATCCGGGAGCACGCGCAACAGGGCGGATTTCCCGCCAACCGCGTGTCGCAGGTGATGCAAGTCATCAATCCGGTCACGGCGGAAGCCTGACCCGTGCTCCCGGGCCCGTCTGCGTCCCCCGCGGCGCAGGCGGGCTTTGCCGTTTCGAAATGCCCATGACGCCAACCGGTCACAACCTCGGGGCCGACGTCCTCGGAACCTGGCGCCTGACCTCCCGGGTCGATGTCGATGCCGGTGGACAACGCCGCATCGATCCCGTGCTCGGCGCCGATCCCCTCGGCATGCTCTGCTTTTCGCCGCGGCATTTCGCCGCCCAGTTCATGCGGCGCGACCGCGCCACCGCCGAGGCTCCGGCCCCGACGGTCCCGGGTGCAAACAACAGCAGCGCCGTCAACGGTTATGACGCCTACTTCGGGACCTACGACCTGAACGAGGCCGCCGGCACGTTGCTCGTGCGCCTCGAGGGCGCCATCACCCCGGCCAACATCGGCCGCACCTTCGAGCGGCGGATCCGGGTGACCGGCAACGAACTCACGATCACGCTGGCCACGACCGCAACCGACGGCACGCCCGTCACGCGCCGGCTCACCTTCGAGCGTCTCGGCTAGCCGGCCGCCCGCTTCGCCACGGAAGGCCGGCGCTCAATGCGCCGCCCGCACGTACGTCTGAATCGCGTGGGCCGGAATCGAACAGGACAGCGCTTCGCCGGCGACGGCCAGGGAGAAATCCATCGATGCGCCGGTCGGGTTCAGCACCACCGCCACCAGCGAGCCGTCGGGATTGGCGAACGCGATCGACTGCAGCGCCGCCGGGCCGCCGCGGGATTCGATCCGGCAGGCGCCGGGCCGCACGAACTTGCTGAACTGGGCGATGTAATAATACGACCCGCCATAGGTGACTTCCTTGGTCACGGTGTTCACGATGACCGGCGCGTCGCAGAAGTTGCCGACATGGTTCGGTCCTCCCCGCTGGTCGAGCGCGATATTCCAGTCGATGAACCCGCAGACCCAGTTCTTGAAGTCGGCGATCATCTGCGAGGCATAGATCTCCCCGTGCTCCCACTGGCCGACGGTGGCCCCGCCCTCGCAACAGCCCTCCGTGAACAGGATGTGCTTGTCGGGATAGGCGGCGTGCACGCGCGAGCAGGCCGCATGATCATTGCTCACGTACCAGTGCACGCCGAGTCCCCACAGGTAGTGCGCCGACTTGGGGTCGCCCAGCAGCGCGGCCGCCCGGGCCTCGATGCCGTCACGGTTGTGGTCCCACCCCAGCAGCTTCACCTTGCCGGTGAGGCCGGCCCGGTCGAACGCCGGTCCGAGGTAGTCCTTGATGAAATCGCGCTCCTGGTCGGGCGTGTAGAGGCACGACTCCCACGTCTGCCGGGCCTCGGGTTCGTTCTGCACGGTGAAGGCCCAGACGGGAAAATGCTCCTCCTGCTGCATCGCCTGCACGAAGCGGACAAAATAGTTCGCCCAGGCCGGCGCGTACTCGGGCCGGAGCGAACCGCCCTCGTCCATCCGGTTGTTTGTCTTCATCCACGCCGGCGGGCTCCAGGGCGATACGAGCAGGTGAAAGTGGGCGTCGCCGCCCGCCACGCGCCGGGCGTCCTGCAGCAGCGGGAGGACCCACCGCCGCATCGGGGCGAGGGAGAAATGCCGGAGGTCGTAGTCGCCGGGCACCTCGTCCAGCGCCCACATGTGCAGCGAAAAATCGCAGCTGTTGAGATGGGTCCGGGCCAGCGTGTACCCGATGCCCTCATGCGGGTCGTAGTAGCGGCGGATGACCTCGAGCCGCTGGGCCGGCGGGAGCTGGGCCAGCGTCCAGGCGGCCGATTCGGTCAGCGCCCCCCCGAAGCCGATCATCGTCTGAAAGCGCCGGCCGGGATCGAGCACGAGCGTGTCCGGGCCGGCGGGCGCGCCCGCCGCGGGCGGCGCCAGGGACGTCAGGCGGTGCCCGGCATCAAGCGCCGTTTCCGTGAGCGACCACGGGGCGGCGGCCGAGGCCGCCGTGGCGCCCAGAGCGACCAGGGCCGGCAGGAGGCGGATCAGAGGAAAACGGGACATGGTGAAAAGGAGCGATGAGAGGCGCGGGAACAGCGGCGGCCCGCGGTTTGCCGACCCGGAATCGTGGCGGGATCAGAGGTGCATCACGAACGTGAGCGCCCAGGTTCGCGGGTTCATCCAGCCGCCAGGAACCGTCTGGCGGCGTTCGTTGAAGAGGTTGTTGACGTTGAGCTGCACGCTCGAGGGATGGCCCGTGAGCACGAACGCATAGCGCACCATGGCGTTGGCGACCGTCATGCTGGTGGTCTCGAGATTGAGGGGATTTCCGTTCGAGTCCGTGATGCCGGTGGCCGCGCCGGTGTACCACATCCGGGGACCGGTGTACTGCACCCCGCCGCCAAAGGAGAAGCCCTTCAGGCTGCCGGTCTTCGGCGCATCGTATTCCACCCAGATTGCCCCCTGGTTGCGCGGGGTGTCATCCTCACGCTGCCCGGTGGTGGGCGCCATCCATTGCGCCGTGTCGGTCGGCTGGCCGTGTCCGCCGTTCAGCCAGTTGTACCAGTTGACGTACCAGATCGGCCAATGGTCCGGGGTCGAGGGATAGGGAATCCAGGTCCCGCCGTTGACCACCACGCGCTTGGTGTACGTCCACGAGAGCACGACCTGCAGGTTCTCGGTCGGCCGCAGTTGGAGGCTCCCGTCAAAGCCGCTCGACCGGTCGGAACCCAGCGTCACGCCGTTGCCGCTGCTGTTTGAGGCCGTGCCGAACTCGTCCGCCCCCGAGTTGTTGGTCAGACTGTCGACGTTCCAGAACCAGCCGTACCATCCGGTGCCGTTGTCGAGGGCGGCGGCCTGGGAACAGGCGGCAAAATAGGCGTCCATGTAGGCCGTGCCGGCCGACTTGGAGGCATCCACATACCAGTTCGTCGAGCCGCCCGAGTTGGTCGCCTGGTAGATCGCCCCGCTATTGACCCCGGCGGTCCAGGCGCTGGCCAGGGCGGCGGAGGCGAAGATCGCGGCGGAGTTCGGCGTCCAGCCGTTGAAACCGCCGGCCGAATTGTGGGTGCCGGCGCTGCCCGCCCCGCCGATCTGGAAGACCACGTCGGCACTGGGGTTCCAGTGGGTCTTGCCGCCGATGAGGGACGGCTGCCACCACTCGGCGTTGCCGGCGCCGATCGGTGTCATGGTCCGGTTGATGGTGAAGTAGCTGATCGTGCCCGAGACCTTCTGGTGGCCGAGGTCGAACTTGATGCCCATCTCGCTGTCGCGCGCCAGCGTCGCCTTCACCGGGTTGCCGTACGGGTCGAAGTAGCCGTTGTAATTGGGCTGCATCCCCTGGGAGTTCATGCCGAAGACGGTGAATCCGGGGGTCACGGCGAAGCTGACGCCCCACTGGGTGGTCCGGTTGGAACTGTCCGGGGAACGGACCAGCGATGGCACGGTGACGCCCGGCCCGCTGCCGTTGGTGCCGCCGCCGTATTGATATTCGGGGCTGTACACCCAGTTGGTGGTGTAGCTGCGGTCGCTGCGCACGCCGGCGATCACGGTCATCCGCCCATCGAAGAACTTGCCCTGATAGACGGCATAGCCGGCGCGGTCGGGCGTGGCCGTCTTGTGGTTGTCGTATTCGACCATCGCCTGGTCGGGCCGGCCGTCCGACTGGGTTCCAAACCGGATGGGGGAGGTGTCGAGGGGGCTCTTGTAGTTCTGGGTGTTGCCCGGCGTCTGCCACGTGTGGTAATCGTCCACGTTCCGCTGGTAGGTGAAGCCACCCAGGAAGTAATTGTCGATGGCGAGCCACTTGTGCTGCTCAAAGAGCTTGAGCTGGTAGGCCAGGTTGACGCGGGCCTGGTCCACGGTCTGGTCCTCGTTGATCCGCTGCCACTGGTACGTCATCGTGCTGGCCTGGGTGCCCGAGCTGAGGCCGGACTCGGCGGCGGTGAGCGGAACGAAGGCGATGGTCGCCACGTCCGAGGCCGGCACGGCGTATCCGGTCGAGAAATTGCTCGCGGCCTGGATGGAGGCCATGTTGTCCAGCTGCGAGTAGTTGAAGACCGACTGGTTGAAACCGGCCCAAAGATGCAGGTGCGGCGCCAGCTTCTGCTCGATCTTGAACTCGATGTTGTTGGCCTCGTTGGAATTGAAGGTGTCGGGACCGCTCCAGCGGAAGGTCCGGGGGTTGATCCCGTTCACCGTGAGAAAGCCGTAGTTCACATTGGTGCTCTGGTTGATGTACCCCGGCGCGGCCCGGAGGTCCTGCCACGAGATGCCGTCGCGCCGCTGGCGCCCGTATTCGAGGTCGAGGGTGATCTTGGTGTTTTGAAACGGCTGGTAGGTGAAGATCGGTGACACGAAGAAATGCCGCTCCTTCGCGTAGTCGGTCCACGACCCCTGGTCCTGGAAGGCGGCGGTGAGGCGGTACGCCAGGCCTTTGGCAATCGGGCCGGTGACGTCCACGGTGGCCCGCTTCATGTCATAGCTGCCGTAGGTCAGCGTCGTCGCCGCGGCCGGCGTGCTCTGCGGCTGCTTCACGAAATAATTGACCACGCCGCCGAAGTTCGAGACGCCATAGAGCAGGGCCGCGGGCCCGCCGACCAACTCGATCCGGTCGATGCTCACCTCGTCCGTGCCGCTCACCCGGGCGAAACCGTCCCGCAACATCGAGGTGGTTTCGAAGCCCCTGAACTTCACGGTCGTCTGGCCCGGGGTGGAGGTGGCGCCCTCGGGATTGTTGAGCTTGCCGGGACTTACCGAAAAGGACCCGGTGGCCATCCCCATCGTGTTCCAGTCCACGAGCTGGATGCTGGAGGTGTAGCTCAGCGCCTGCCGGAGATCGGTGGCGCCCGTGTCGGTGATGAACCGGGAGTCGATGACCTCGATGGGCATCGGCAGATCCTTGATCGGGGTGTTGAGCATGGTGCCCGACGTGGAGTTGGATACCCAATACCCCCGGTCCTGATCGGTCGTGACGGTGAAAGGGGACAGCACGACCGTCTGGTCCTGCACCAACGGGGCGACGGCATTGCCGGACGAGGGTCCAGCGGTCTGGGCGCGAAGGCCGGCGGCGAGAGCACATCCGGCCGCGAAACAGGACAGGAGTGACAGCTTGTTCGAGTGCATACGGTTTTCGGGGATTGGGCCAAGTGGGGATCTGGATCGGCGGACCGGCAATGCCGACCCGCCGGGGCGGTAAGCGGGTGACTCTAGCACGCCGGTGCAATCGCCCGCATCCCTCTTTCGGGTGGCCCGGAACCACGGGTTTTTTCGTGAATAACGCCGGCGGCACGCTAGGCTGTGCATTCGCTTTCCTTGTCCCGCGCTCCGCCACCAGCGCCCCATGACCGCCGACCGCCTGCTGTTGGGTGTCATCCTTCTCGCCGCCGCCTGCCCGGTGTCCAGCCCCGGGGCTGACAATGGTCCGGTCAGGCCGCTGACGACCGCCGCCGCCGTGCTGGACCTCTCCGCCGAGCAGGCCAGTCAACACCTGCCGGTCGCCGTCACCGGCGTCGTGACCGCCGCCGAGGCCGACTGGAACGGGCAGTTCTTCGTCCAGGACGCGACCGGCGGGGTGTTCGTGGAGAATCTCAACCGGCCGGCGCCCGCGCCGGGCGACGTGGTCGCGATCGAAGGAGTCAGCCATCCCGGCGCGTTTGCCCCGATCATCAGCGCCCCGCGCTGGCGCAAGCTCGGCGTGGCGCCGCTGCCGGAGCCCAAGCCGGTGCAGATCGAGGACCTCCAGACCGGAGGCGAAGACAGCCAGCGGGTCGAGGTCACCGGGGTCGTGCGCACGGCGCGCATCGTCAACGGCCGGCTGCTCATCGACCTCTCGGTGGTCGGCCACCGCCTGCAGGTGCAGGGTCCGGCGCTGCCGGGCGTGGTGCCGGCCTCGCTGGTGGCGGCGCGGGTGCGCGTGCGCGGCACCGCCGCGACGCACTACATCGGCGTCCTGCGGCATCTGACCTCGGTGGCCGTGTACGTGCCGCGTCCGGAGGACCTCACGATCCTCGAAGCGGAGCGCACCAATCCGTTCGACGAGCCGGTGATTCCGGTCAACAGCGTCGCCCAGTACCGGCGGGGACGCCGGGCCGAGCAGCGGGTCCACGTGCGCGGGGTCGTGACCCTGCAGCGTCCGGGGCGCGAGGTGTACCTGCAGGACGACTCCGGGGGCATTCGGCTCGAGAGCGCGCAACTCGACCGGTTCGCCATTGGCGAGCCGGTCGACGCGGTCGGCTTTCTCGAATACGAGGGATACCTGCCGCTGCTGCGCGATTCGGTCATCCGGCGGGCGGCGGGCGGCGGCATCCCGGTGCGCCCGCGCCGGGTGTCGTTCGCCGACATCGCCCGCGGCGAATTCAACGGCGATCTCGTCACGCTGCGCGGCCGGATCCTCGACCGCGCGACGCGGCCCGACATGGGCCCCGACGGCCGCCCGGCGGGGTTCGTCACCACCTGGCTCGTGCAGGGGTCGGAGGCCACGTTCACCGCCGAATACGCGGGGCCGGCCGACCAGGGGGCCCTGGCCGCCATTCCGGTGGGCAGCCTGGTTGAAGTCGATGGCGTCTGCGCCTCGACCATCGACGCCACCGGCAAGCTCGTGTCGCTGCGCCTGCTGCTGGCCACATCCCGTGGCATCCGGGTGCTGGCCAGACCGAGCTGGTTTACCAAGGACCGGCTTCTCGCCGGCCTCGGCCTGTTGAGCGCCGTGCTGCTGATCGTCGCCGGCTGGCTGCTCACCGCCTCGCGCAAGAACGCCGCGCTGCGCGGCCTCGTCGGCAAGCTGGAGCATGCGCAGGGCGAGTTGCAGGAGGCGCACGACACGCTCGAACAAAAGGTGGCCGAGCGCTCCGCCCAGTTGCAGGTTGCGATGACCGCGCGCCGGACGGCCGAGCTGCAGTTCAAGGGGGTGCTCGCCGAGCGCACCCGGCTGGCCCGCGACCTGCACGACACGATCGAGCAAAACCTCGCCGGCATCGCCCTGCGGCTGAACACCGCGGCCAAGCTCTCGCGCCGCGCCCCGGACGAGGCGGACGAGCATCTCCAGCTCGCCCGCAACTGGCTGCACCAGAGCCAGGTCGACCTGCGGCGGTCGATCTGGGATCTGCGTTCGCGCGAACTGGAGCAGTTCGACCTGGCCAGCGCCCTGCGCCGCAGCGCGGAGCAGGTGGTCGAGGGGACGGAGACCGCCCTGGAGTTTCAGACCCGGGGCAGCCCGCTCCGGCTGCCCGAGGTGGTGGAGGAGAACGTGCTTCGCATCGCCCAGGAGGCGCTGACCAACATCGCCAAACACGCCCGGGCCACCCGCGTGAAACTGCTCCTCGCGTTCGCCGAGCGCCGCCTGCAGTTGCGCATCGAGGACAACGGCGCCGGCTTCGACCAGGCGCAGGTGCCGGGCGACGGCCATTTCGGACTGACCGGCATGGCTGAGCGGGTCAAGCGCCTCGCCGGCCATCTCGTTTTGAACAGCGCCGTCGGCCGCGGCACGTCCGTCACCGTCGAGATTCCCCTGCCCTGCGCCGATGCCCCGCCGCCCGCCGACGCGGCCCCGGAAGGCGCCCCGACCGCATGACCCTCCGGCCTATCCTCCGCATCATGGTGGCCGACGATCACTTCATCGTCCGGAGCGGACTGGTCGCCTCGATCAACTCGGAACCGGACATGACGGTGGTCGGGCAGGCCACCGACGGCGCCCAGGCCGTGGAAGGCTACGCCCGGTGGCGGCCGGACATCGCGGTCATCGACCTCCGCATGCCGGTGAAGAGCGGCAACCAGGCCATCGAGGCCATCCGGCAGAACGACCCGGATGCGCGCATTCTCGTGCTCACGGCCTACAATGGCGACGAGGACATTCACCGCGCGCTGGCGGCGGGCGCGCGCGGCTACCTGCTCAAAAGCTCGACCGGCGACGACCTCATCCCCGCCATTCGGGCCGTCGCCGCCGGCCGGCGGTGGATCCCGAGCGACGTCGCCAGCCGGCTGGCGGTGCGCCAGGAATACGAGACCCTGACCCAGCGCGAGATCGAGGTGCTGCGGGAAATCGCCAAGGGCCGGGCGAACAAGGAGATCGCCTGCCAGCTCGCGATCACGGAAAACACCGTCAAGGACCACCTCAAGAGCATCCTCGGCAAGCTGCACGTTGCCGCCCGCACCGAAGCCGTCACGGCCGCGGTCCAGCGCGGCATCATCGAGCTCTGAAGGGGCGGGCCGTTCGACTTTCGTCCCGACCCGGATTCGTTCGGGGCGTGAGCCGGAGATCTTCCACCGCGCGTGCCATCCTCCTCGGCGGCCTCATCGCGGGGACCATCGATGTCGGCTCGGCGGCGCTCATCTACGGGGCCAGCCCCGTGGTCATCCTCCACAACATCGCGTGCGGCGTCTACGGGCTGGCCTCGTTCGCCGGCGGGACGCGGACGGCCGTCGCGGGTCTGATCCTGCAGTGGATCATCGGGCTGCTGATCGCGTCGGTCTATTCCGCGGTGAGCGGGCGCCTGCCCGTCTTCCGGCGGCGTTGGATCCTGGGCGGCCTGCTCTGCGGGGTCGGAATCTTCGTCGTCATGAACTACGTGGTCGTTCCGCTCTCGGCGGTCGGCTTCCGGCCGCACTTCACGCCGGCGAAGTTCGTCGAGAACCTGGCGGCGCTGTGGCTGTTCGGGTTGATCGTGGCCTATTTCGCCCGCGCGCGCCGCGGTGGCGAAAGTTCGTCCACCTGACCGACGGTTCCGGGTTGGAGCCCGGCTGATTCCTCAAGCGTTCTCCGCTCCAGTTATCTGGAGCAAAGTCACACGTATTTTCCGCTCCCTTTAAATCGGCTTGACCGCGGCCGATCTAACGGGCATCGACCGAACTCAATCCCATGAGCGCCCCCAAGAACATCGCTGCCTCCAAATGGAGTCACCCGGGCGCCATGGCCGGCGGGTACCTCGTCGGCGTCCGCGGCAATCCGCGCACCCACCGCCCCGTTTGATCGGCACGCAGGACCCAAGAGCACCAGACCCCTTCACCCATCCAGCCCTGCCTGCCGACCGGCAAGCAGGGTTTTTTCATGCCCCCGTTGCGCCCCAGTCTTCCTTCCGGACTCCGCTCGCTTCCGCGCGCGGCCTGGGTGCTCTTTTTCGGCACGTTCATCAACAAGGTGGGCACCTTCGTGGTGCCGTTACTCACCCTCTAGCTGACCCGGCAGGGCTACTCGCGCGCCGACGCCGGTCTCGCGCTCGGCGCGTACGGCGTCGGGAATCTCGCCGCGGGATTCATCGGCGGCCATCTGGCGGACCGCATCGGGCGCCGCCGCACCATCGCCCTTTCGATGTTCTCCGGCGCGGCGGCGCTCATGCTCCTGTCGCAAGCGCACAGCTTCCGGCTGATCGTGGTCCTGTCGGCGCTGGCCGGACTCACCGCCGAGATGTACCGGCCGGCCAGCAGCGCCTTGCTGGCGGACCTGGTGCCGGCCGGCCAGCGTGTCACCGCGTATTCGGCGCTCCGCGCCTCGTTCAACGCCGGCTGGGCCTTCGGCCCGGCCCTGGCCGGACTGATCGCGCCGCACGGATACTTCTGGTTGTTCGCGGGGGATGCGTTCACCGCGGCGCTCTACGGCGTGGTGGCGCTCCTGGCGCTGCCGGCCGGCGGACACCCGAGCGGCGGCCAGGGCGGGTGGGGCGAAGTGGTCGGGATCATGAGGAAGGACCGGCGGCTGCTGCAGATGCTCGTGGCCGTCTTCGCGGTCTCGCTCATCTTCATGCAGCAGAGTTCGACCTTCGGCCTCTACGTCACGCACCTCGGATTCCCGCCGGCGGTGTATGGCATGATCCTCTCCCTCAACGGCGCGATCGTGGTGTGCTGCGAGCTGCCATTGACCACCTTCACGCGGCGCCTGCCGGCGCGGCGGGTGATCGCCGCCGGCTACCTGCTCGCCGGGACGGGCTTCGCGTTGAACGGCCTGGCGCGGACGGTGCCCGAACTGGTGGCCTGCATGGGACTCTTCACCCTCGGCGAGATGCTCGCCATGCCCATGGCTTCGGCCTACATCGCCGATCTGGCACCCGCCTCCATGCGCGGCCGGTACATGGGCGTCTACGGGATGACGTGGACGCTCGCGCTGATCCTGGGCCCCTCCGGCGGCATGGCGCTTTTGAGCGCGAATCCGGTCGCCCTGTGGACTGCCGCCGCCGGCCTGGGCGTGTTTGCCGCCGCAATGATCCTGGGCTCAATCCGGTCCGCCGTGCCGAGCGCGGTCGTTCAGCCGGACGGGTAGTCGGCTGAATCATTTGGGTACCCGGTCGCGCTCGGGGAATGAAAGGCGTTCTTCATCGGGGCCTATTCGAATTTCGATTCCGTCTCCGGATTCCGGGGCGGCTGCAGTTCGATATACGTCGGGGCGTTGCGATCGGCGGTCAAGACGTCGTCCGCAGCGTCAAAGTGCAATTCGACAACCTGGATGCTGCTGCGCCGGAAATCGGGCGGACCGCCCGGCGTCAGGCTGGTGCCCGGCTGCACGAAATAGAACAGGTAGGCGCGACCGCGGGAGAGAATGACGTCCGCATGATGGCCCACGCCGGTGTCGTCCGGGCCGGTGCCCGGATGCTGCAGCAGCGTCCCGACGCGTTTCCAATCCAACGCGTCGGGGGAGCGATAGAGCGCCAGGCCGCCCCGGCCGATGTCGCGCAGGAGCCAGTAGCGGCCCTGCCAATGAAAGGCCACCGGAGCCTCGCCCCCGCGGTCCGACAGCCCCGGGACGCGGCCGTGGTCGGTCCAGTGATAAAGGTCGGGACTGTCCGCGTAATCGCACGACGAGCCGGTGGCCTCATCCTTGTACCACAGGCGCCAGGTGCCGTCGGGCAGGTGCAGCAGGCCGGCGTCGATCACCTTCGGATGCGCGAGCGGCAGGGTGGAGACGTAGGTCCAGTTGATCAGATCCCGGCTGGTGAGGTGA
>JBJKRV010000477.1:0-2987 GCA_046704465.1 Opitutaceae bacterium
TGGGTCCGGACGGGGCCCCGCTGGACTGGCAGGCCTGGACGCCCCGGCCCATCCTCAAGCCGGAGATGTCGGTCGTGACGCGCGACGGCCAGCCGATGCTCTCGTTGCACGCCAAGCGGTTCGCGAGCTACGGACTGTGGATTGCGGTCGTCCACGGCATCCAGCCCGGACACTACTATCATTTCCAGGTCCGGTCCCAGGCCAGGGACATGGTCTCGAAGGAACTGAGCGTCATGGCCCTGCTGCGCTGGGGCAATGCCGACGACGGCGGGAAGATCCTGCAGACCGACTACGTCGACCACGAGCAGGCCGACGGGACCTGGTGCCTGAACACCCGCACGGTCCAAGCGCCGGCCGGCGCCAAGTCGGTGCGGATCGAGCTGGGGCTGCGCTCGACCAAGGACGGCTCCGTGCTCTGGCGCGACCTGCAGCTCACCGAGGTGCCGCCCCCGCCGGCCCGCATGGTGCGGATCGTCACCACCCAGATCGTGCCCCACTATCCGAGCACCGTCGCCACCAACACGGAGTTGATGGCCCACATGCTCGACGTGGTCGGACCACTCAAGCCCAACTTCGTTCTGTTCTCGGAACACCTTTATGACCGCTTTGTGCCGCTGCCCGTCACCCAAATGGCCCAGACCATCCCCGGGCCGCTCACGGACATGCTCTCGGCCAAGGCGCGGGAATACCACACCTACATCATCACCTCGCTGCACGAGAAGGCTAGGAACGGCCTCTTCTACGCCACGGCCGTCCTGATCGATCCGCAGGGACACATCGCGGGCAAATTCCGCAAAGTCCACCTGGCGCTGGGGGAGATCAATTGGGGACTGACGCCGGGAAGCACCTACCCGGTCTTCCACACCGAGTTCGGAACGATCGGGATGATGATCTGCTATGACAACTGGTTCGAGGAAACGGCGCGCATCCTCCGCCTTGAGGGCGCCAAGATGATCTTTCTCCCGATGGCGGGCGATATCGAGCCCCATTGGGGGGCCGTCTCGAGGGCACGCGCCCTCGACAACGGCGTCTATCTGATCTCCTCGTCCACGGTGTCGCCCAACCAAAGCCAGGTCATCGATCCGGCCGGGGAAGTGCTCGCGACGGCCACCGGGCGCTTCAGCTTTGCCGTCCAGGACATCGATCTTAACCAGCACTGGCGGGTGCGCTACTATTCCGTCAACTCGGGCACGGGCGAACCGGCCAGCCTGGTCATCAAGGAGCGCCGTCCCGACACCTATCAGGAACTGGTGAACGGTGACCCGGGTCTTCGGCCCCAGGAAGCGGCGCCCGCCGCTGCGCCGCACCCGTAGGCGGTGACGCCGGAGCCGACCGAGCCCTCAACCCGGCGGGCCCCCGGCGATGTCGGGACTCAGCGCACTGATCGCGGCACGGTCTGTCGTCGGTAATTCCTGGCAGGCATTCCCTTCACCCTTCGAAACGCCCGGCTGAACGAGTAGAGGGAGTCGAATCCGCAGCGCTCAGCGATTTCGGATATCCGGAATGAGGTCGCCGTCAGCATCGCGGCGGCGCGATTGATCCGGAACTCACGCAGATACCGGCCCAGACTGACGCCCGTCTGCGTCCGAAATGCCGCGCGCAGACGGGACTCCGAGATCCCGAGGCGGGACGAGAGCGTCTTGATGGGGCATTCCGGGTGCGCGGAATCCAGGATGCCGTGGATCCGCGGCAGCAACTGCCCGGCGCGGTCCCCGCCTGGGCCGCCCGATTTCTGATACGCCGCCCGGCCGGGGGCCGCGTCGTTCTCGACGGTCTCTTTCCGTGGCGGCGGCACCAGGAGGTCGGAGATCAGCAGGGTCGTCAGGGGGATCAGGTCCGTTCGCCGGCCGCTGCGGTCGAGCCAGGTGCCGCACAACTCCCGCAAGCGTCCCAAGGCCGCGGGCGTCAGGCTGACGACCCGATCGCGCAGGGATTCGATCGCCGCAACCCCGCCCAGCTCAACCGAGACGAAGACCCAACAGAGTCGGTCCGCGTCGAAGTTGGCATAGACGTGGGTCTGGTGGGGGAACACCAGCAGGCCCTGCCCCGGCTCGAGCCTGAACCACCGGCCGTCGAGGGCGACGCAGCCCGTCGTGGCCACACAGACGTTCAGGACGTGGCGGCGGTGCCGGAACGCGTCACGCGGCTGCATCGACGACCGGCTCAGCCGCGTGAATACCAGCACGTTCGCCGGCTCGGCCACGGGCGCGGGGCTGGCGCCGCGGAAGTAATCCATTGGGGGCCCGATCTTCGCGGCGATCGATTCCAGACCGCCCAGCACCGACTCCCGCTCCGGCGCGGGCTGCCCGTCGCTGGAACGATCCGCATCGCGGCTCCCCGCCAGCAGCGCGGGGTTCCGTCCGCGCAGCTCGTCGACCAGCGCGGCGAGCAACTGACGCCGGGCCTTCACCCGCTTCCACCCCAGGTACCGGCGATGCACCGTCTGGTAGCTCGGATAGCACTGTGGCAGGGACCGCCAGGATCCTTCCGTGACCAGGGTCCACAGCACCGCGTCGAGCACGGTGCGCGTCGGCACCGGACGCCGCCCGCGGCGGATTCGCGCCGGACGATCCTCGGGGAAGGAGCCCCGAACTCGATCCCATTGGGCGTTGGAGAGCAGCATGTGATGGCCGTTCCGGCGCCGGCCGGACGGCAGGCGCTTTTTGAGATAAGGGCGACGCAAAGGTAATCGTTTTTGCCCAAATTGGCACCAGAATGGCCATTTTTCGGCCATTTTGGATGTGGTAGCCTGCCGACCGCGCTTGGCTCAATGAACACGACCCCCGACCTGATCTCACCGGCCGTGCAGCACGATCTGGCTGCGCACCACCCGCTCACCGCCGCCCAGCTCGCGTTCTTCCGCGAGAACGGCTACATCAAGCTGAAGCACGTCCTGCGCCCCGAGACGCTCGAATACTACGCCGGCGTGATCACCGAGCAGGTGCGGCTCCTGAACACCATGCATCTGCCGATGGAGCAGCGCAGCA
>JBJKRV010000478.1:0-2914 GCA_046704465.1 Opitutaceae bacterium
GGGGGGGGGGGGGGGGGGGGGGGGGGGGGGGGGGGTGGTGCCCGAGGTGGGGGTGGCCCGGCTCGCCGCGGAGTACCGGCTGCAGGGCGTGGTGCGCTGGGGCCAGGACGGCTTGGAGGTCGAACGGGTCGGCGGGAAGTTCAACCTCACCGACGTGGCCGCCCGCATCGGACTCGGGCAGCTTCCGCACCTGGAGGCGTTCACCGCCCGGCGCCGCGCGTTGGCGCGCACCTATCTCGCCGCCTTCGCCGCGGCGGGCGCCGCGGAACTGGGGTTGCGGCTGCCGGTGGCCGACTTCACCAACAGCAATTGGCACATGTTCCAGGTCGTCCTCCCCGAGGAACGGCTCGCGGTGAAACGCGCCGCCGTCATGGCCGAGATGCACGCCGCCGGCATCGGCACCGGCGTGCACTACCCCGCGATCCATCTCTTCGCGCTCTACCGCCGCTTGGGCTGGAAGCCCGGGGATTTTCCCCATGCGGAGTATGCCGGCCGCAACCTCCTCACCCTGCCCCTGTTACCCGCCATGGCCGAGGCCGATGTCGACCGCGTGGTGACAACGCTCACCCGGATCGTCCGTGCGCATCGGAAGCCTTGACCGGTGACGGCGGCCGGACCCAAACCCCGGATTTCATACCACGTCTTTTATACGGTGAACCCGTCGGATGGTTCTTCCCGCCCTGGTTGCAGGGCCCTGGACGGTGCAGATTTTCATACGTGCAGTCAGTGAATGGAGTTCGTAAGCTCTGCTGAGAGATGCCCGATTCCGCTTCAGCCGTCTATCTGTCGGTGGTCATCCCCGTCTACAACGAGGAGGCGAACCTGCCGACGCTCTTTGCGCGTCTCTATCCGGTGCTCGACGGCCTGGGCAAACCCTACGAGGTTGTCTACACCAACGATGGCAGCGCCGACCGCTCGTTCGAATTGCTGCAGACCCAGCATGCCGCGCGCCCCGAGGTCACCCGCGTGATCGACTTCAACGCCAACTACGGCCAGCACATGGCCGTGATGGCGGCGTTCGAGCGGGTGCGCGGGGAGGTCGTCGTCACCCTCGACGCCGACCTGCAGGATCCGCCCGAGGAGATTCCAAAGCTGCTGGAGAAGATCGAAGCCGGTCACGACTACGTCGGCGGCTTCCGCCTCAATCGCAAGGACAGCCTGTTCCGCACCGTGGCGTCGCGGCTCGTCAACGTCGTGCGCAGCCGCACCACCAACATCGAGATGACTGACCAGGGCTGCATGCTGCGGGCCTACCGGCGCCCGGTGGTGGACGCGGTGGTGCAGAGCGGCGCGATCAACACCTTCATTCCCGCCCTCGCCTACAGCTTTGCCGGCCGGCCCGCCGAGGTCGGGGTGCGCCATGACGAGCGGCACGCGGGCGTCTCGAATTATTCGCTCTACAAGCTCATCCGGCTGAACTTCGACCTCATCACCGGCTTCTCGATTGCGCCGCTGCAGTACTTCACGATGTTCGCGATGGCCTGCTCGGCCGGCAGCCTGGTGCTGGTCGCAGTGCTGTTCGTGCGGCGGTTCGTCTTCGACAACCTCGACCGCAACACCTTCGGCGTGTTCACCCTGTTTGGCATTCTCTTCTTCCTGCTGAGTGTGGCGATGGTTGGCATCGGCCTCATCGGCGAGTATGTCGGCCGCACCTACCAGGTCGTCCGCTCGCGCCAGCAATATCACGTGCGGGAGATCCTCGAAACGAAAGGACCGTCGTGACGTCGCGGAACCGCCGGGCACGCCTGCTCGCCCTGTCGGCGCCACAGGGCTGACCGCCGGGGTCCGCCCCGGCCCGCGGCGCGAACTCGATCCGATCATGACGAAGCCCCGCATCCTCTTTTTCGGCTACAGCGAGGTCGGTTACGAGTGCCTCGACCTGTTGTTGACCCGCGGCGACAACGTGGTGGCGCTGGTCACGCATGAGGACAACCCGGGGGAGAAGATCTGGTTCAAGACCCCCGCAGTCGCCGCCCGCGAGCACGGACTGCCCGTGCACACGCCCGCTTCCGTCAACCCGCCGGAGTGGATCGAGCGGATCGCCGGACTCCAGCCCGATCTGATTCTCTCGGTTTATTACCGGAAGATGATCAGCTCGAAGATCCTCGCCCTGCCCCGACTCGGCGCCTTCAACCTGCACGGCTCCCTGCTGCCGAAGTACCGCGGACGGGCCCCGATCAACTGGGCGGTGCTCCACGGCGAGGCGCGCATCGGCATGACCCTTCACCGCATGGTGAAGGCCGCGGACGCCGGCGCGATCGTCGACCAGGAGGGCGTGGACCTCGGGCCGCGCGACACGGCCGAACAGGCATTCCGGAAGGTGCTGCCCTGCGCGCGGCGGGTGCTCGCCCGCCAGATCGACGCGCTCCTCGCCGGCACCGCGAAGGAGACACCGCAGGATGAGTCGCAGGCGACCTATTTTGGCGGCCGCACCCCCGAGGATGGACGCATTGACTGGACCTGGACATCGGCGCGGGTCTTCAACCTCATCCGCGCGGTGACCGACCCCTACCCCGGCGCGTTCACCGACGTCGGCGCCGCGCGCCTCATGATCTGGTGGGCCGAGGCCGACAGTCCGGCGGCCCGGGGCCGCCGCGGCCGGCCGGGCGAGGTCCTCTCGCTGGACCCGCTGGTCATCGCCACCGCGGACGGCGCCCTCGAACTGACCCGCGCCGAATGGCGCGGCGAGGCCGCGCCCACCCTGGCAGTGGGGCACATACTGTAGCCGTGATCACCGAATCCCGCCATCACAATTGGCTTCCAGCTTACCCCTTGCCGATTGGCTGACCGGTCGTTATGCCGCCCAGCGCTTTCGTGGCACATCGGCACCGCAATGGGGCCCCGATGCCTGGGCTGCTGTGGCATTTCGGTTCGACCCCGCTGAATTGCATAACGGTTGACAACTGACGCCAAG
>JBJKRV010000479.1:0-3476 GCA_046704465.1 Opitutaceae bacterium
GGACAAGAGTGCTGGTTAATGGTCGATTTAAGGGACGGAGAAATCAAGCGCGAGCCGACATTTGAGCGAATTCGGGCCCGGCGGCGACCGCTCCCCCGCGTCAGGCGGGAGCCGGCGTGATCTGCTCGATTGCCACCTGCACGGGCCGGCCCGGAGCGCAGTCGGCCCGGAGGGCGACGAAGCGTTCCCGGTAGCGATCGAAGATCGGCCAGAGGGCGGCCCGGTCGGTCTCCGGGATGGCCAGGCCGGCGACCGCCGCCCGGCTGAAAAAACCGAAGCGGCCCTCGTCGATGTCGGGTGGCAGGTCCTCGAGCACGCGCCGGCAGTGAAACAGGAACATGAGCCAGTGCGACTGGCCCTCGTAGGCCTTTTCCGCGATCATCGCGAAGAGGTGCAGGTCGCCGCCGTCGATCCGCAGACCGGTCTCCTCGAAGGTCTCGCGCACCGCGCACTCGAAGGGCGACTCGCCGGCGGCCATCTCCAGCTTGCCCCCGATGGGGCTCCAGGCGCCGAAGTTGGGCGCCTTGTTTCGGTGGATCAGAAGGAGCTCGCCGGCGCGGTTTTCGAGGAAGACCAGGACGCTGATCTTGTAGGGCAGGGTCGTGCTCATGCGCGAACGCGGAGGGTGACGGGCGTGCCTGCCCGGGCAACGCTTTTCGCGACACGATGGAATTGGGCTTGCAGCCTGCGGGAATTTGCAAACAACGGAAATTCCCTCTATGCGTTCCCAACCGATTCTGGCCGTGGATTGCGGCGCCAGCCATGTCGCCGTGGCGCGATTGGTCCGGGACGGACGCGAAGGTCGCCCGGCACAGGATTTCGTCAGCGAGCCCCTGGAGGCCCCCGGCCGTGATGATGAGGCTTGGGTGGCCTCCGTGGGGCGGGCGCTGCAGGCGGTGGCCGGGCGCGGAGACCTCCGGGGTCCGTGCATTTTGGGTTTGCCCGGCCACCTGACGTTGACGCGGAGCCTGGAAATTCCGCCGATGTCGGCCGGCCACCGGCGGCGGGTCATTCGCTTTGAGGCGCACCAGGGGCTCCCGTGCCCTGCCTCCGAACTGATTTGGAGCCATGCGATCGTGAACGCCGGGGGCGACCGGCAGCACGTGGTCATCACTTCGGTGAGGCGCGGCGCCCTGTCTGCACTCTGCCAAAAGATCCGGGAGGCGGGCCTCTTCCCGGTCGCGGCGTTTCCGGCGTGGCTGGGAGCATTGGCCGGAGGGGAGGAAATCCGCGGGGACGGAACCGAACTGGTGGTCAGCGTCGGGGCCTGGTCCACGCAGGTCGTGCTCCGCGAACGGGCGGGCGGGCGCCTTTGCCGCAACCTTGGTTATGGCGGCGAGGCCCTGACCCAGGGAGTGGCGGAGGAGCTCGGCGTGGACGTCAGCCGCGCCGAGACGCTGAAGCGCGAGCATTGCAGCGGCAGCTCCCGGTTGGCCCCGGATGCTCCGGAGCGGGTGGCGGTGCAGCTGGCCCTGGATCGATTTACCCAGCGCCTCGGTGGCGAGATTCTGCGGACCCTGGCCGCCGCGTGTGGCCCGGAGCGCCGGCGTTGGCCGGAACAGTTGCGGATGCGCGGGGGCGGAGCCCTGGCGCCGGGGTTGGCGGCAAACCTGGCCCGGGCGGTCTCGGTGCGGGCGGAGCCGAAGGACGGGCCGCCGCGCCAGGCGAATGACATGTCGCAGTCCGGGCTGGAAAGCTCCCATCTGGACGACCTGGCTGGCCTGGTTCGTTGCGTGCAGCGCCGCGACCGCGCCGGCGCCAATCTTCTCCCCAAGACGCTGCGCCGCTCGGTGTGGCTGGCGCGGCGATGGCCCTGGATCGTGGCGGCGGCGGTACTCGCGGTCGTTGGCCTTGCGGGCGGCGGGCACCACTGGAAGCTCGCCGGTCGCAGCCTTCGCCGAGCGGCGGCGGCACTCGATGCGGAGACCGGTGAGGTCCGCCGTCGAGTCACCGAACGCAAGCAGGACCTCGCGCGTCTGGCCGCGCTGGAACGGAACATCGCGGCGTACGAGCGGCTTTCCAAGATCCGGGTTGCCTGGACCCTCCTGCTGGCTGATCTGGAGCAACGGGTGCGCAACACCGGCGATGTGTGGCTGGAACGGCTGGAACTCCTGCCGGCGTCGCAATCGCCTTCGTCGCCGGCCCGGCCACGATCCCAACGGAAGCCCCCGCCGGCGCCAACGACTGCCATCGGCCGCGCCGACGTGCGCCTGCGGCTAGGCGGTTGCGTGCTCGACCCGGACCACCCCTTCGCGCCGGCAGGGGAAAAATGCCGCGAGCGCGTGAAGTCGCTCTGGGCGGACCTGGCCGGCTCGCCCCGGATCGCGTCCCTGACGGACGAGCGTTTCGACGCCAGCCAGCCGGGCGTCCTTCGCTTCGAGGTAACCGTGGTGCTCGCCCCGGGAGCGCTGCCGTGACGAAAAGCCGATGGCCGCACAAGCGCAACGATGGTGGCTCGGAGTGGCGGCAACGGTCGCCACACTGCTGACCGGGGAAGGGTGGCTTGCCGGCCGGGCCTGGCAGGCGGCGGCGGCGGCGAACACGATGGTGGTCCGGAAACGGGCGGAGCTTCGGGAGCTCGAGAAAATCGATGCGGAGTCCGGCCCCGGAGCCCCTCGGGACCTCGCGGCGCGGCTCGCGCGCCGGGCCGCTCGGCTGGCTGAACTGAAGGCGCCCTACCAGCGGTGGCCTCGGCAGGTCGCGGCGGGTCCCGGTCCGGCGGGCTCGAGCACCGAGGCCTTCTTTGAACTGGCTGCTTTTGCCCGCCGTGAGCGCGATCAGGCAACGGCGGCCAACGTGGAGGTGCGGCCCGACGAGCGGTTCGGCTTTTCGTCGTTCGCGAGCCAGGGTCCACCGAAGCGCGAGCTGGCGGCCGTGAGCCGGCAGCGTGAGGCGGCGGAGCGCCTCCTGGACGCCCTTTGGGCCGCCCGGCCACGGCGTCTCCTCGAGATGAAGCGCGCCCAACCGGAAGCGAAGCGAAGGGACCGGCCGAGGGACCCGGCGAAGTCCGGGCTCGGTGACGGTTTCATTCCCGATCCGCGCCTGGCCGCGACGGGGCCGGAGGAGTTGACAACGGACCTGTTCCGGCTGGCGTTTGTCGGCGACACCGCGACGCTGCGAACGTTTCTGAACATCCTTGCCGACGAGGACGAAGGCCTGCTCGTCCGCAGCGTGCACGCGGAACCGTACCGGGAGCGACGTGCCGTTCCCAAGGCGGGCGCCGCGCGCGAAGAATCGCTGGCCCTGGTGGTCAGACCCGAGGCATTGGCGTTCACCGTCACGGTGGTGGCGTGCTCGGCGGCGGGGAGCGGGGCCTCGGCGGGCGCAGCGAACCCCCAGAGCCTCAAGCGACCGGCCTTGTGGCCGGAACCGGCCACGAACGGCGATCCGGGAGAACGCGACTACGAGCTCTTCACCCCGCCCTCGATTCTTTTCGATCGCGCCACCGGAAGATTGGTGGCCGCAAACCTCCGGGA
>JBJKRV010000480.1:0-5366 GCA_046704465.1 Opitutaceae bacterium
CAAATCCGCCGACCAGTGCAAATTCGACCAATTATCGCTGGGTGAAATCATGCTCCGCCTGGACCCGGGCGAGGGCCGCATCCGCACCGCCCGCGCCTTCAAGGCCTGGGAGGGCGGCGGCGAGTACAATGTCGCCCGCGGCCTCCGGAAATGCTTTGGCCAGCGCACCGCCGTCTGCACCGCCTTTGTCGACAACGACGTCGGACACCTGATCGAGGACTTCATCATGCAGGGCGGCGTCGCCACCGATTTTGTCCGGTGGCGCGAGGACGACGGCATCGGACGCACCGTCCGCAACGGCCTCAATTTCACCGAGCGCGGCTTTGGCATCCGCGGCGCCGTCGGCGTCTCCGATCGGGGCAATTCGGCCGCCAGCCAGCTGAAGCCGGGGGATTTCGACTGGGAGGCCATCTTTGGACGCGCCGGCGTGCGTTGGCTGCATACCGGCGGCATTTTCGCGGCGTTGTCCGAGACCACCGCCCAACTCGTGATCGAGGCGGTCAAGGCGGCGCAAAAGCACGGCACGATCGTCTCCTACGATCTCAATTATCGTCCCTCGCTCTGGAAGAGCATCGGCGGCCAGAAAAAGGCCCGCGAAGTGAACCGCGAAATCGCCCGCTATGTCGACGTCATGATCGGCAATGAGGAGGATTTCACCGCGTGCCTCGGCTTCGAGGTCGAGGGGATGGACCACAACCTCACCAACATCGAGACCGAGGCCTTCAAGAAGATGATCCAGAAGGCCGTGGCGGAATTCCCCAACTTCAAGGTCGCCGCCACCACGCTCCGCAAGGTGATCACCGCGACGAAAAACGACTGGAGCGCCATCTGCTATCACGACGGCCGGCTTTTTGAGAGCCGCAAGTATCCGGGTCTGGAGATCCTCGACCGGGTCGGCGGCGGCGACAGCTTTGCCAGCGGCCTGATCTTCGGCTTCCTGTCGACCAACGATCCGCAGAAGGCCGTCGATTATGGCGCCGCGCACGGCGCGCTCGCCATGACCACGCCCGGCGACACCTCGATGGCCACCCGCAAGGAGGTCGAGAAGATCATGGGCGGCGGGAGTGCGCGCGTGATCCGCTGACCCGGCTGGCAGCCCGCCCTGCGACCCCGGCGCGGACGTGATTCCCACGGCGTGACGCCACGACTCGGGGCGCGGCGCCGTGTCGTCGCGCAAGACAAATTAAGCTGTGCTTTGGCCAAGGCATGCACAGCGAGCCTCCGCGGCATGCGCTAGAGTGCCGGCAGGTCCGGCGGGCGCGCCCTGACCGCCCGCAACGTCCCGAACTCCTCCAGCTTGTTCGCCGCCATGAAGACTCGACGCGACTTCATCAAAGCCGGCCTCGCCTTGGGCGCCTCGCTCCCGCTGCTTGATCTCCAACGCCTGGCCGGCGCCACACCGGCGACTGGCGTCCCGTCCGGCGGCGAAACACGATCGACCCTCATCGCCGTGCGCGACGGCACGCGCACCGCCATGCTGGACCGGGCGATGACGGAACTCGGAGGTATGGGGACCTTCGTCCGGAAAGGCCAGACTGTCGTCATCAAACCCAACATCAGCTTCGACACTCCGCCCGAGCACGGATCCAACACGCATCCCGAGCTGCTCCGCAGCCTCGTGACGCAGTGCCTCGCCGCGGGCGCAGCGTCCGTCAGCATCTTCGATCACACGCTGGATCAGTGGCGGCGCGCCTATGCCGCAAGCGGGGCGGAGACCGTGGCCCGCGAGACCGGCGCCCGCCTGGTCCCGGGCAACGACCCGGAGTACTACCGGGAAGTCGCGATCCCCCGCGGCGTCGTGCTGCGGACCGCCCGCGTCCACTCGCTCGTCCTGGACAGCGACGTGTTCATCAATGCGCCGGTGCTGAAACACCACGGCGGCGCCGAGATGTCCGCCGCCATGAAGAATTTGATGGGCGTGGTCTGGGACCGTCGGTTCTACCATCGCAATGACCTCGATCAGTGCATCGCGGATTTCCTGACCTTCAAGAAGCCGTCCCTCAACGTCCTCGATGCCTACCATCCCATGGTGCGGAGCGGACCTCGCGGCCGGGGCCCGGGCGACCTCGTCGAGATGCGGTCCCTCCTGGTTTCGACTGATTGCGTGGCGATTGACGCCGCGGGCGCGCGAATGCTCGGGCACGAGCCCGCCGACATCCGTTATGTGAAGCTCGCCGCCGCCATGGGGCTGGGCGCAATGGATCTCGATCGCGTCGACATCCGTCGGATCAAACTCGCCTGAAGCCGTGTCCGGCTCCCGTCTGAAATGGCTGCGGGTGGCCGCGGCCCTGATGGTCTTTTCCGGCCTCACTGCGGCCTTGGCCGATTTCCGCACCGCCCTGCCCGCGGGCGTGGGCCACACGCTGGCCTCGCTGCAACTGGTGCCGTCGCTGGTCGCCCTGGCCACGGGAGCTGCGCTATCGGTCGCCGGTCTGGTGATGCTCGTGCTGACGGTCGTGGCGGGCCGGGTGTACTGCTCCGCCGTCTGTCCATTGGGGATCTTGCAGGACATCATCGCCAGGCTCTCGTCACCGCTATCGCGACGGCGACCTGTGCGGCGCTATGCCCGGCCCTCGAGGTGGCTGCGACCGATTGTGTTCTGGCTGACGGTGGGCGCGATCGCCGCCGGCTGGGGTGGATTCGCCCTCGCCCTGGTCGATCCCTACAGCAACTACGGGCGTATCGCGACCGACCTTTTCCGGCCACTGATTTCCCAGATCAACAATGCGGGGGTGGGAATCGCCCACGCCCCGGTGATCGGCGGTCTGTATCGCGTCGACATCCGTTGGGCGGGGATTGCGCCGCTGCTCGCGCCCTTGCTCTTGCTGGCGTTGCTCGTCGCGCTGGTCGTGTGGCAGGGGCGATTGTACTGCAATACGCTCTGCCCGGTCGGCACGTTGCTGGGCTGGCTTGCGCGCCGGGCCGCGTTTCGCCTGACGATTGACGGCAACGCTTGCACGAAATGCGCCGACTGCCTGCACGTCTGCAAGGCCCATTGCATCGACCTGCGCCACAGTTCGATCGACTTCTCCCGATGCGTCGCCTGCTACAACTGCCTCGGAGCATGTCGGGAGGGAGGCATCGGCTACCGTCCCGCCTGGCGGCACCCGGAAAAAAAGCAGCCAATCCGGACCGTCCCGCGCGCGGCCACCGGCAGTGTGCCCGATTCGCAGCGGCGGGCCTTCTTGGCCGAGGTCGCGGTGGTCGCGGCCCTGGCCACCCGGGCTCCGTCTCTCGTGGCGCAGATGAGAAAGCCTGAGGGATCCGGTCCAGCTGCCACGCCCGAGATCAGCGGTGCGTCCTGCCCGCCCGGAGCCGTCAACGTCGATCGGTACCTCGACCGTTGCACGGCCTGTCACCTGTGCATCGCCGTCTGCCCGACCCGGGTGTTGCAGCCGGCGTTTCTCGAACTCGGCTTGGAGGGGGTGCTCCGGCCGCGCCTCGATTTCACCCGCGCCTCCTGCGCCTACACCTGCCAGGCGTGCGGCGAGGCTTGCCCCACCGGGGCGATCGGTCGCCTCGACCTGCCCGAAAAACAGCTGACGAAAATCGGCGAGGCGCGCCTCGACGTCGATCAGTGCATCGTCAAGACCAAGGGCACCGATTGCGCCGCCTGCTCAGAACAATGCCCGACCCAGGCCGTATTCACCGAGCCTTTTGGCAACAACCTGCGCCTGCCGCATCTCGACACCGGGCTCTGCATCGGCTGCGGCGCCTGTGAGTTCGCCTGTCCCACCCAGCCGACCAAGGCCATCACCGTGGCTGGATTTCGGGACCACGGGCGCGCCCGGAAGCCGGCCGAAAAGAAAGCGAAAGCCCCGGTGCCCACCGGCGACTTTCCGTTTTGAGCCGCCGCGGCCCGTCACGCCCGCCGAACCACCGTGCCGACGAAGCCGAACTGCCGTTGGACATCCGGACGCACCGGGTCCATTAACGTCGGTCAGGCTCCGTGAACCTGATCCTCTTCGAAATGGACGAAATCGGCCGACCGTTGCCCCGCGGCGACCGTCGGGCGGGGCATCTGCTGGACGTGCTGCGCCGGCGGGAGGGCGACACCTTCGACGCCGGGTTGATCAATGGTCCGCGCGGCACCGGCATGCTGGTGGCGATAGGAGCCGACGCCCTCACGTTGTCTTTTGTCTGGGGCGACGATTCCCCCGGGCCGGATCCGATCACCCTCATCGTCGGCCTGCCGCGTCCCCAGACGGCGCGCGACATCCTGCGCGACGCCACGTCGCTGGGGGTCGCCGCCATGCATTTTGTCCTCACCGACAAAGGGGAGCCGGGTTATGCGCAGAGTGTCCTGTGGGGGTCGGGCGAATGGCGTCGACACCTGATCACCGGGGCGGAGCAAGCCTTTGACACCCGCCTGCCCGAGGTCACCCACGGCCGGAAGCTGGCCGAGGTCATCGCCGCCCTGCCGGTCAATTCGGCCCGGCTCGCCCTCGATCATTACGAGGCCACCGTGGCGCTGGCGCACCTTCCCGGAGAAGGCGAGGCGGCCAACCGGCAGTCGCAACTGGTGCTGGCCTACGGCCCCGAGCGCGGATGGTCGGATCGCGAACGCTCCGTCCTGCGTGGCGCCGGGTTCACCCTCGCCCACCTCGGACCACGGGTGCTTCGCACGGAAACCGCGGTCTCCGTTTCCATCGCGCTCATGAAGGCGGCGCGCGGCCTCTGGTGACGACCCCGGCTCAGGTCCGCTGAAAGAAGGCGACGGTGGGCTGGTGGGCACCTTTGCCCAGGCGTTTCACGCAGGTCCACCCGGCCGGAGCGAGCATCATCGCTCCGGGCATCTCAAAGACGATCACGGCATCCGGCTTCGTGGCGAGCGCCACCAACAGGCGCGCAAAGAGGCCCGGCGCGGAGGCGGGAATGAGCCCATAGGGCGGGTCAACAAAGACCAGGTCGGCCACCGTCGCGCCCGCCGGCGGCGACCACGTCAGCGCGTCGGCGGTCTCCACCTGCACGTCCGCCGGCGCTCCCGTCCGGTTGCGATTCACAGCTGCGAGATTTTGCGTTACGCAGGCGACCGCCTTCGGGTGGCGCTCGACGAATACGCCACCCGCCGCGCCCCGGCTCAGGGCCTCCAGGCCATAGGCGCCACTGCCGGCAAAAAGGTCCCAAAAATGCGCACCGGCCACCCTGGCCCCGAGGCTGGAAAATACCGCTTGGCGCATGCCGTCGGTGGCCGGGCGAACCGCGTCACCGCGGGGCACCACAAGGGGAATTCCTCGCGCCTCTCCGCCGCTTATGCGCATGGCTCCTCCTGGGCAGTTTCGGACTGCCGCCCGCGCCGGGCCCCGGCCGACGCCTCCACGAACCCGCGCGACGGCGGAACTTCGAAGGGATTTGCCGGTAGTAAC
>JBJKRV010000481.1:0-2944 GCA_046704465.1 Opitutaceae bacterium
GCCGGGGCGGCTTTCGTTGCTCCCGTTTCCGCCGCCCCGGCGATATCCACCACCGGCGGCAGCGTCGATTTCGGTCAATTCACTCCGGCGGCCGGCGGCCGCTTTGTGGACATCGAAGTGCCCGAGGGTTTGCTGAAATTCAGCGCGGTCATCGCCAAGGCCCAGGAACCCCAGGCCGGCGACCTGCTGAGCAATCTCAAGCACGTGCGCGTCAACGTCATTCAACTCAACGACGCCAACCGGAAGGCAACGCTCGACCGCGTCCACGACATCCGCGCCGCGCTCGTCAACGAGGGCTGGATGCGGGTCGTCCAGGTCACCGAGCCGTCGGAAAAGCAGAACGTCGAGGTCTTCGCGAAGATGCATGGCGAAAAGGACATCGAGGGGCTGGTGGTCACGGTGGTGCAGGGCAACCGGGAGGTGGTGCTCGTCAACGTCGTGGGCAACATCAAGCCGGAGCAGATCGCGACGCTGGCGGCGCACAACAACATAGAGCCCTTGAAGGAGGTGGACTGGTCCAAAGCCAAGGTCGAGAAGTCCTGACCCTCCTCCGCGCCGGCGCCGCTTCGACTCTTTCCCGCCATGACGCCCGTCCCTTCCACACCGCCGCCGGCGGCCGCCCCGAAGGCGCGCCACCGGATCTGGCCGTGGGTCGTCGGAGTCCTGATGATTCCCGTCGTCGCCGCGGCGGTCGCGGTCTACGGCTTCCTGCATCTGGACCGCAGCGCGGCGGCGCTCCGTTCGGAACTGATGGCCGCCACCGGGGGCGGCTGGCATGCGCAGGTGCAGCTTACCGTCAGTCCTCCGCTGGTCGCGGCGGTCCGCTCCGGGCTGGCATTCGTGCACGACGTGCCGGCGGAGGCCCACGAGGTGTTGCGGATCCTGCGCTCGGCCAGCGTGGGGGTGTACCAACGCCGGATCCGGGACGAGGGATTCCAGCTCCAGCCCGGGTTCTGGGCCGCGGCCGACCGGGCCATGGTGCGGCGCGGCTGGACCCGGGTTGCGTGTGTCGTGGAGCACGATTCGGTGGTGTTGGTCTACGTGCCGGTGGGACGGTCGGCGTCGCGGCCGTCGCAGGCCTGCGTGGCCGTGTGCGACGGTCGCCGGCTGGTGGTCGTGACCGCGGGCTTCCATCCCGGCGATCTCGGCCGCTTTCTGGCGCGGCAGATCGATGACCGCCTGGATCAGGGGCAATGGAAGCGCGGGACGATCTGATCCCGCGCCATTGGTTTCGTCCGCAGCCGCTTCAAAAATAGCGTAGCCGCGAGCGCCAGCGAGTGGATGCCGTGGCCTCCGGAAATCGGCCCATGGGACTGCGTCGCACAGGCTCGGAAATTAAAGGTCAGGCGCCCAAGGACCAATGACTAATGACCACTGACCAAGGACGAATGCCCAATACAGCGGCAGACTAGTCTCGCGGCATGGAGCCGGTTTGTTAGGGGTGATCCATGGCCCGTGCGCTGCCGACCATCGTCCATCTCGACGCCGATGCGTTCTTCGTCTCGGTGGAACAGGCGCTCGATCCGTCGCTGCGGGGGAAGAAGGTGGCGGTCGGCGGCCGGCAGCGGGGGATCATTTCGTCGGCCAGCTACGAGGCGCGCGCCTGCGGCGTCTACACCCCGATGCCGACGGCGCGGGCGCTGAAGGTCTGCCCGGACCTGATCCTGGTCAGCCATACCGCCGGCCGCTACGGCGAGTATTCGCGGCGGCTGTTCGACTTGTGCGAGACGCTGACCCCGATGGTCGAACGGCGGTCGATCGACGAGGGTTTCCTCGACGTCGGGCCCTGCGGACTCCGGGAGGCTGCGGCGGTGGAGGCGGCGGTGCGCGGGCTGCAGGAGAAGATCGGCGACCAGCTCGGGCTCTCCGTGTCGTTCGGGCTGGCGGCCAACAAGCTGGTGGCGGCGATCGCGAGCAAGCTCCGGAAGCCGCGCGGGTTCGTGGTCGTGCCGCCCGGGACGGAGGCGGAGTTTCTCGGCCCCCTGGAAATCGGCCGCCTGCCGGGAGTCGGCGTGAAGACCGAGGCGCGGTTGAAGGCGCGCGGCGTCGAGCGGATCGGCGACCTGCTCGCGCGCGGCGACGACGAATTGCACGCGCTGTTCGGCGACGGCTGGCGCAGCGTGGCGGCGGCGGCGCGGGGCGAGGACGATTCGCCGGTGATCACGGATGACGAGGGCGCCAAGTCCTGGTCGGAACAGGAGACCTTTGCGGCGGACATCGGCGATCCCGCCACGATCGAACGGATCGCCAAGCGCATGATCGACGAGCTGATGCCGAAGATCCGCGCCGAGGGGAAGCGGGTGCGCACGCTGACGGTGAAGGTGCGCTACCCCGGCATGGAGGACGAGTCGGCGGCGCAGAGCCTGGCGGAGGCGACCGACCTGGAGGCTCCGTTCTATCCGCTGGTGCGGCCCCTGATCCGGAAGGCCTGGTCGCGGTCGCGGCGGCCCCTGCGGCTCGTGAGCGTGCGTTTCTCCGGCGTGGCCGACGGCCCGCCCCAACTGGAACTGTTCGGCCAGACCGACGAGAAGCGGCGGCGGCTCGCCGCGGTGATCGATCAGCTCAACCGGCGCGGCGGCGACACGAAGGTCCGACACGGACACCAGCTGCCCTGATCGTATTCCTGCCCGAGCGCGCCGGCGGCACGCGCTCCAACCGATGTGTCTACGCCGGGGCTGGCGCGGAGGCAGGCACAGCCGGTTCCGATCAGCGATCATTCTTGCCCCGGAGCGCGGGCGGCCCGCCCGCCGGGTCGTTTTGAAATGGCGCGCCGCCTCTTGCGAAAAGGCTCCCGAGCGTTAAGAACGAGGCATGCCGATTTACGAGTACTACTGTCCCGATAACCACAAGATCTACTCGTTCTACGCCAAGACCAAGGCACAGGGTCAGACGACACCGCAGTGTCCGGACAATCCGGCCCACCGGGGGGTGAAGGTGGAGAGGG
>JBJKRV010000482.1:0-3605 GCA_046704465.1 Opitutaceae bacterium
GGCCGATGCTGTTGCTGGCGCTTGGCTGCGTGGCGATCGGTCTGGCCCCGGTGCTGTTCTGGCCGGCGGTCGCCCGGGCGGTAAGCGCGTGGGGGCCCGGATGGAATGGGTTGCCGGCGCCGCCCTCGCTGGCCGTCCTGGGCGCCTGCCACCTGGGCTTGGCGGGATTGGCGGTGCTGGCCGTGATCCTCCTCCAGGCGCAGGTGCGCCGCCGCGGGGTCCGGAGTTCTCCGACCTGGGATTGCGGCTACGCGGCACCGACCCCGCGGATGCAGTACACGGCCGGCTCATTTGCCGGCATCATCACGGGTTGGTTCGCGTGGATTCTGCATCCACGCCGCCACGAATCCCGGCCGGCGGCAATCCTGCCGGCGGCGGCGGCCTACGGGGAGCACACGCCCGAGACAGTGCTCGACGAGGTGGTCGCGCCCGTCGGGCGAGGGGTGCAGTGGCTGGCGGGGGCTGCCCGACGGCTGCAGCACGGCCGGGTGCAGGCATACCTCCTCTACATTGTGGCCGGCGTCGCGGTGCTGGCGGCCTGGGTTTGGCTGAGCGGCGCCCGTTGAATTTCCCGCCATGTATCTGAACCTCATCCAGGTGGCCGAGTCGTTCGGGGTGTCGGAACGGGTGGTGGAGGATTGGATCCGCCGCGAGGGCCTGCCGACCACGCCCGACCGCAACCGCCTCCTGTTCGATCGCCGCCAGGTGGCGGACTGGGCCGCGCAGCGCGGACTGGCGGCACAAGTGGGATTCCTGGCGCCCGACAGCCGCGGGGGCGCCACCGGCTGGCCGCTCGCTCCGCTGCTGCGGATCGGCGGCATCTGGCGTGACGTGGCGGCGGGTGCCGTGGGTGAGGTTTACGAACAGGTGATCGGCCGCGCCTCCGGCGTGGCGCCGTCCGTTCGCGAGCTGCTCGTCCGACGCCTGCGCGCCGGGAACGGAGTGACGCTCGCGCCGGTCGGAGGAGGGTTTGCCCTGCCGCATCCCAGCATGCGTGTCACCCTGGGGCGCGCCTCCGGCGTGGTGGCCGTTTTGCTGCTGCGGGAGCCGTTTGCCGCGGCCTCGCCGCTGGTGGACGCGATCCCGATCACGCGCCTGGTCTTCTTCATCGCGCCGTCGCCGCGCGCGCACCTCGACGTGTTGGGCCGGCTGGCCCGGGTGCTCGTGCGCGGGCCGGTGCGCGAGGCGATCGAACGCGGCGCCCCGGACGCGGAGATCTTTCGAGCCCTGGAGGCGGCGGACGAGATGATGCGACAATCCTCGACGGAGGATGGTGTCGGCGGAGGGGAGGCCCACCGATGACAGCGATGCTGGATCTTTTGCTGCGTATCGCGGCTTGGCTCGTGCTGGCGCCGCTGCTGCCCGGCATTGTCAACAAGGTCAAAGCCTGGGTGGCGGGGCGACGCGGGCCGCCGGTGCTGCAGCTCTATTTCGATCTCGCCCGCCTCTGGAAGAAAGGGACCGTGATCAGCACGCTCGCCTCGCCCGGCTTCGTGGCCGGTCCCGCCGTCGCCTGGGTCGCGGTGGCGGGAGCGGCCATGCTCCTTCCGATCGGCTCCCTCGCGGGTGCAGTGAGCTTCCGCGGCGACGTGCTGCTCCTGGTTTATCTGCTGGCGGTGGCCCGGTTCTGCACCGCCTGGGCGGCGTTGGAGACGGGCTCGGCCTTCGAGGGCATGGGGGCGGCGCGGGAGGTCAGCTACGCCGTGCTCAGCGAGGTGGCGTTGATCACCGGCATCCTGGCGCTCAGCGTGCAGACGGGCAGCGTGACGCTGGCGACGATGCTTGCTCCCGTGGCCGGAGCCGGACCGGTGCTGCTGGCGGGCGGACTCTTTGCCGTGCTGCTGGCGGAGAATTGCCGGGTGCCGTTTGACGACCCGAACACCCACCTCGAGTTGACGATGATTCACGAGGTCATGGTGCTGGACCACAGCGGTCCGCCGCTGGCGGTCGTGCTGCACGGGGCGTCGCTCAAGCTGATGCTCTTTGCCGTGCTGCTAGCGGAGGCCGTGCTGCCGCTGGCTCACCTCGGAGCGCTCGGCGCCCTGGCGGCCCTGGCCGCGGCGGTTCTGGCCGTGGCGGTAGGGGTGGGGCTGGTCGAGTCGTTGCTGGCGCGGGCGGCTTTTCGCCGCGTGCCGCTGTTGCTGACGACCGCATTCCTGTTGTGCCTGTTCGCGCTTTTGCTGGCCTGGAAGGGGGGAGCGGCATGACACCGATGGCGAATCTCCTGATCGGCCTGGCCATGGGCCTCAACCTGCTGGCCCTGGGCAACCACCGGCTGCCGTCGCTGATCCGGGCGGTGGCGTTGCAGGGGATGGTGCTCGGTTTGTTGCCGTTGCTGCTGGAGCCGGGGGCGGGCTGGGCGGTTTGGCTCGTGGCGCTGGTGACGGTGCTGGTGAAGGGATTGGTGATTCCGGCCCTGTTGCGGCGCGCCATGCGCACGGCGAACATTGACCGCGAGATCGAGCCTTATAGCGGATTCGTGCCCTCGTTGCTGCTGGGGGCCGGCGCGACGATCGCAGCGGTCGCCGCCGGTGGAGTGCTGCCGCTGCTGCCCGAACAAGCCGGCACGCTTCTGGTCCCCGGTGCGCTCGCCACGATCCTGGCCGGATTCATCCTCCTCATCGGCCGGGCGAAGGCGATCTCGCAGGTCTGCGGTTACCTGATCCTGGAGAATGGCATCTACCTTTTCGGCCTGCTCCTGCTTCACTCCACCCCGCTCCTGGTCGAATCCGGCATCCTGCTGGACCTGACCGCGGGCGTGTTCGTCATCGGGATCATCGTGGACCGGATCCAGCGCGCCTTCGATTCGCTCGACACCCGCAAACTCACCGTGCTTCGCGAATGAATTCTCTCCTCCTCGTGGTGGTGCCCCTCGCGGCGGCGGTGCTGGCGCTCGCCTGGCCGAGCGAACGCACGCGCCCCTGGCTCCTGCCGGCCGCGGGCGGGGCGCACACCGCGCTGGCCTTCTGGTTGCTGGTGCATCCCCCCGTGGTGGCTCCGGACGCCTGGTTCGGGTTCGATCCCATCGCGCGGGCGGTGCTGCCGGCGGTGTCGCTGCTGTTCCTGGCCTGCGCGATCTACGGCGTCTTCTACCTCCGGTTGCGGACGGAGCGGCCCAACCGGATCTTCGTTGCGCTGCTGCTGGCGATGCTGGGACTGATGAGCGCCGCCCACCAGGCGCGGCATCTCGGGCTGCTGTGGGTCACGACGGAGGCGGTCACGCTGACGACCGTGCCGCTGCTGCACTTCAACGGCACCTCGCGCGCATTCGAGGCCACGTGGAAATACCTTTTGATCGGCGGCACCGGCATCGCGTTGTCGCTGTTGGGGTCATTCTGCCTGGGTTACGCCTCGCTGCGCGGCGGCGGCTCGGGCGACCTGACCTTCACGGCCCTGGCCGCCCAGGGGGTGGGCCTGTCCCGGCCGTGGGTGCTAATCGCCTGGGTGCTGTTGTTGGTCGGCTACGGCACGAAGATGGGACTCGCGCCGATGCATACCTGGAAGCCCGATGCCTATGGCGAGGCGCCGGGGATCGTCGGGGCCCTGCTGGCCGGGGGCGTCACGACGGTGGCCTTCACCGCGGTGCTGCGCGTTCGGGCGGTGGT
>JBJKRV010000483.1:0-11184 GCA_046704465.1 Opitutaceae bacterium
CATCCCAGCCGCACGGCGCTGCTGCACGCCGCCATCTACCGCCGGAATCCCGACGTCGGCGCGATCGTCAACGCGCAGCCGGCCAACGCGAGCGCCTTCTGCATGACGGGCGCCGTTCTCGGTACCCACACGATCCCCGAAAGCTATGTCGTGCTCCAGGAAGTGCCCAAGCTGCCGCACGCGTGCGTGGTGGCCGGGGCGGAGCGGATCGCCGCGGAAGTGTCGCTGGCACACCGGCCGGCGGTGCTGATCGAGAACGAGGGTGCGCTGGTGGTGGGGCGCAACGTCCTCGACGCCTTCGACCGTCTCGAGGTCTTGGAGGCGACGGCGGAGGCCCTGGTGCTCAGCCGCCCGCTCGGACCACTCGTACCGATGTCATCCGCGGCGATCGACGAGCTGCGACGCGTGTTCGGCCTCACCTGATTGGCGCGCTTTCGGTCGGCCGGCGCGTCGGCAACCCGGAGCCGGGTCAATAGACGTCGAACGAGTGCGGGCTCATCGGAAAGATCGGATGGCCGAGACGCTTGGAACTGATGCGTTCGACCTCCAGGGCCACCTCGTAGTTGTGGGAAAGAAAATGGAGGAACTCGATCTTGTTGAGGAACAGACAGCTGAGCGGGCCCGAGGCCGTCACCTCAGCGGTCGTGGGGCTGTTCTGCAGCATTCCGATCTCTCCGAAGAACCCGCCGGTGGAGACGGTCGCGACCCGCCGGCCTTCGCGCGTGATCACGGCGCCGCCCTCGTAGACCATGTACAACCGGTGGTTGTCCTGGCCGCTGCGCAAGACCGGCTCGCCGTCGGGGAAGTTGGCCAGGGTGCTGAGCGATGCGAATCGGTTCAATGCCTGGGGGTGCCAATGGCGGCAGAGCGGCACGGCCCGGAGGAAGGGAACCCGCAGCATGAGGGAGTGGGCCACCTGGGGTTCGAGCCGGCTCAGGACTTTTTCCTGGAGCATTTGGTGGGACACGGCCAGCGCCACCAGCGGCGTGCGCGTCTTCAGGCGCCAGCCGGTCGCCCGGGATTCGATCAGGTTTTCCGCGCCCACGAGGTCGCCCTCGATCGCCTGCCAGGCGCACTCGATCCGCCCCGACGGTCCGCGGCGGAAGACGTCGACGGCGCCGCTCACGATCAGCCAGGCTTCGCTCGGCGGCCGGTTGAAATCGGCGAGACGGTGGCGGGAGGGAATGATCACCGGCCGGAGGTTTCGCGCGAGTTCGTCGCGTTCCGGGGGCGCCAGGCGCTGGCAGATGGCAGAGAGCATGACGGCCGCGGAGATGTTCTCGTCCGTCACCGGCTCAAACGGCCGCAGGTGTCGGGCCTTGCGCAGTTGGCGGGTGGCGATCAGCCGGCGGGCGGGATCGCGGATCCGGGCGGCGATCACCAGATAGGCAAAGGCGAGGAATCCCGCGGCCAGGACGCCGGCGAAAATCAACGCGCCAAGACGCCAGAAACGCCAATCGTGCCAGACGTCCCCGAGGCCGATCCCGGCGGCGTTGAAGCCGAACTGCAGCACCGTCGCGACCCAGAGAAGGCCCCAGATGATGCGGAGCGCGACGACCCGGGAGTCGAAATGCTGGCGGGCGGCCCGAAACATGCCGGTCCACGACTGGTTGGGCGCAAACAGCATCTGGTGTGACGTGTCGAGGAGCGGATGGCCCCGCGCGGCCGTGATGATCTCGGTGGCCACGCCGCCGAGGATTGGACGCAGCATGACCAACATGGCCGCCAGCGGCAGGATGGCCCAGGCTGGCTGCCACCACACCAGTGCGGTCGCGCACGCGGCCATGGGCGCCAGCCGGGCAAGGTGAGCCTGCAGGCGGATGGTCCGGTTCATGATCCGCAGGTCCCCGAGATTGACGGTGAAGCGCGGCACCAGCCACGACCATTGCAGGCGGGGACGGTAGATGTCGCCGCCGGTATGCCAGAGCACCGAGGCGGCGAAAGCATAGCCCAGGCTGATCGCGAGGGCGACGACCACCCAGCCCACGACCAAGGCGAGAAGCAATGGCTTTTGCCCAAGCTCGGAAAGGTCGGGCAGCCGGACCCAGGCGGAGACCAGGGCCGCGGCGATGGCGATTCCACCCAGCCAGCCGGCGAATGCCGGCGGCAACTTCAGTTTCCACGAGACCGCCGGCTGCAGGATCCCGTGGGACGCGGCCCGTTGCAGGATGCCGGCTTGGTGCGCTTTCAGAATCAGTTCGAAGAAATCGCGCAGCGGCGGGCTTTTCCGCTCGCGGATGAGCTGCAGCACAACGTCCGGCACGGTTCGCGGCTCGGCGAACAGACGGACCACATCCCATTGCAGCTCGTCGACCGTCAGATAGCGGCGGTCGTCGAGCGCCTTGATGGTGATCCGGTCGCCCTCCATCTTCCCCTTCGCGATCCGGGGATTCAGGCGGAGCCGTTCGGCGGTCAGGAGCAGTTTGGATTCCACCATGGACGGAAGAGTCCTCAGAACTGCGGTTTCGTGCCGCGAATATGCGCCAGACACGCCGTCACGGAATTCAGCAGGTCCTCGTGATTGAACGGCTTGGCGAGAAAAGGGACCCGGCTATGCTCGCCCCAAAGGTCTTCGGCTCCAATGAAGCCGCTGATGATCAGGAGAGCGATGCCCTCGGAGCGTTGATGCACCTGACGCAGGAACGTCAGTCCGTCCACCTCGGGCATCAGGACGTCCGAGACGATCAGGTCGACCTTCCAATTGACCGAGTCGAGCCAGGCGAGGGCCTGGCGAGGGTTGACGGCCGTGTGCACGGTGTAGCCGGCGTCCGCCAGGACGGTCTCCATAAAGGCGAGCAACGGCTCCTCGTCGTCAACCACCAGGATGTTGATGGGGCGCGTTCTCGGGCTCTCGGCAGGTTGGTTTTCAGCGCTCAATGTTGAACGGTTCCAGATGCTATCGACACGTCAGCCAGGAAATGGAGGCGGAGAACTGCCTGTCGTCCGCCCTTATGTAAGACTATGAAGCAACGAGACATAGTGTGTCAATTACCGACGAACGCGGGAACTGGGGGGCGACGGAGGCGGTTGCGAAGCGCTGGGCGCCTGGTCGCTCTCGACCTTTTGATATCGGTTGCCTGTACCCTCCCGATGCGGCGATCGCTTGGCGTTTGACGTGTCCGGGAACCGGTCTGCGCGCGGGTCAACCCCCGGCGATTCCGATCCGCGACCGGTACGCCGGCACCCGACGGGTGTCACCGTTTCGCATCGCGCGAATTCGAGTCGTCGTTGCGTTCACGTGCCGGCGGCGCCGATGCGGGAGGTGGCGGCGGCGGGGAAAAGGAGCGGGCGGGCGCGGAGAACGTCGGAGCGGGCGCACGCACGGCCGCGGGCATGCTGAATCGCTCGGGCCGGCGGTCCATCACCCCCGGTCCGCGTTCGGCCCACCGGTTGGAGCGGCCGACGTCCGCCGGTCTGAACTGGCGAGCCTGGTTGGGCCGTGGCGTGGCGGCGACATGATCCGGATTCCCGGGCTGGAAGTGCCACCGGTGCCTCTCGCCGGGGGGTGGCCGCGGTCCCGGTCGATTCCAATTGGAGTCAGTCGGCCGCCAGCGATCGGAATCGTGGTCGGGCCGAAGCGGACCGACTCCCCTCGGAGCATCGCCGTGCCAGCGCGGATGCCAGCCGCCGGCGTAATCGCCCGGCGGGGCGTGACCGTCCCGATCATGGTCCCGATCCCCGCGGCGGGGCCCGTCGCGATCGTGATCCGGCCGGGCATGATGCGGGTGGCCCCCTCCGTAGATGGGAGCAAACGGCAGGACGCCGGCGAAAACACCGTAGGGCCACCAGGAGCTGCCGTAATAATCGTCGTACCACCAGGGGTCGTAGTACCAGGGGGAACTGGCGTAAGCGGGCGCGTACGCGGCCGAACCGCCGCCCCCGTAGGTCTGCGACGCCGGTGCGCCGCTGAAACTCGGCACCACCTCGGTCACGGCGAAGCCGCCGTTCTTGCCCTGCCAGGCGATGCGGACGCGGAAGACGATGTCGGCATGCATCACGTCGGTCACGTATTTCTCACCCGGCCGCACGTAGCCCTCGTCCAGAAGGTATTGGATGACGCCAACCTCGATCTTGCGGAAATCGGCCTGCGACAGGACCCCCTGTTGGTCGATCGCGATGACCGCATAGGTCACCGGCTGCGGCATCCGGGCCTGCCGCCGGGCGGGCATCGTGGCGCAGCCCCCGAGCAGCCCTGCGGCAATGATCGACATTGAGAGAAGGACAATCGGACGGGAGTTTTTCATGGCAGCGTCCTCAGGCAAACCTCCGACTTCACCCTATCCCGGTTTCAGGATGCTCTCAAGCAAGGACTGACGTCGCCGGGCGCCCCAGGTTTCGCACGGATCGAAATTGGCGGGCCCGCGCGGGGCGGCGCCGGCCTCAGCGCGCGGCTTTGGTCCCGTTGGCGAGCAGGGTTTCGAAGCCCGGTTCGCCGCTCTCGCGCGACACCATCGTGACTTCGACCTTCTGGAAGCCGGCACGCTTGAGGAAGCCGTGCAGGGCGCTCTCCTTGAAGCCGAGCCAGAGATCGCCGTAGAGCTCGCGCGCCTTTTCGAAGTCGTGCTCCTTGAGGTCGAGCACGACGAGCTGGCCGCCGGGCTTGAGAATGCGGCTGGCCTCGTTGACCGCGATCTGGGGATGGTTCGCGTGGTGCAGCGCCTGACTGAGGATCGCCAGGTCAACGGACCCGTCGGGCAGGGGCACCTGTTCGATATCGCCGAGCTTGTAGGTGAGATTGGCCAGGCCGTTGCGCTTGGCCAGGTCGGTGCCCACCTCGACCATGCGGGGCGAATTGTCGATGCACCACACGCGCTCGGCCCGATGAGCCAGCAACTGCGATATCAGGCCCTCCCCGGCGCCGAGATCGGCGACGACGATCCGCGGCACCAACCGGAGGGCGAGATGCCCGATCGCCTCCCATGAGCGTCCCGGGCAATAGCCCTTCCCGAGGCGGCCGGCGATCAGGTTGAAATACTGTTCGGCGACGCGGCGCCGCTTCTGGAGCACCCGGTCGAGATTCTCCCGGTCCTCGGCAAACTCGGGTGAGTCGGCCACGGATTCGCCGGCGGTGCGCAGCAGCGCGAGCCGACGCGGCGGCAGGTCCGTCCGGAGGGAGTAGAAGGCCTTCTTGCCCTCCCGGCGGTCGGCCACCAACCCGGCCTGCCGGAGCAGCGCCAGTTGGGACGAGATCCGCGACTGCGCCATGCCGAGGATCTCCTGCAGCTCGGCCACCGACAGCTCCTCCTTCAGCAGCAATACCAGCAGGCGCAGCCGGGTCGGGTCGGACAGGAGCTTCAGCGTATCCAGCGAGGAATTCAAAGGCCGCGAGCGGAGATTACCGGATCAGCGTCAGGGACAGCGGGTATTTCCACGCCTGGCCGCTGTTGACCTTGATGGTGGCCAGGATGACGCAGACCAGGTCGAAGAGGCCCACCGCGATCAGCAGCGGAAAGCCGATGACCGCGATGATCAGGATCGCCGCGACGATCGCGTAGATGAGGCAGGAGATCTGGAAGTTCAGCGCCTGCTTGCCGTGGGCGTCCACCGACGGGTAGTCGTTCTTCTTCAGCTGCCAGACCAGGAAAGGTCCCAGGAGGCTGCCGAGTGGAATGACGAAGCCCACCAGCGCGGACAGGTGGCAGAGCATCTCCCAGGTGCGGGCGGACGAGGGTGACGGCGGCGGAACGGAGGACGAGACAGGTGGCGGGGGCGGAGGGGCCCCGGCCGGAGGGGGAGTGGGAGCCGGATCCATGCGTTCATCCATGCCGCGTCGGAACGGGGGCGTCAATTCCGGGCTGGGACCATCGCGGTCGGCGGGGATCGAGGCGAAAGGATGGTGCGCGACATCTTTGACGTCGGCCGTCGTCAGATCATGGTCCGATTGGAGAATCGACTTATGGGACGCTTCGCATCGACCGTGCCGTTCTATCAACGCTACCGCCAGCCATACCCGCCGGAGTTCTTCGGCCGGGTGGCCGCCGCCCTGGGGCTTGACCGCTCGCAGGCGCTCATCGACCTGGGGTGCGGACCGGGCCTGCTGGCCCTCGGCCTGGCTCCGTACGTGCGGCGCGTGACGGGTGTGGATCCGGAGCCGGCGATGCTGGCCGCGGCCCGCGAAGCGGCGGCGGCCGCCGCCGTCCCGCTCGAGCTGATCTCGAGCCGGACGGAGGACCTGCCCGCCGGCGTCGGTTCGTTCGATGTGGTGACGATCGGCCGGGCGCTCCACTGGATGACGCCGGCACCCACGCTGGCGGTGCTCGATCGCACGGTGCGCCCGCGGGGTTTCATCGTCGTCTGCGGGGCGTCGACGGCCGAGGGTCCGGAGAATCCGTGGCTGGCCGCCTATGAAGACTTCAGGCATCGCGTGAGTCCGGAGAAGGACCGCCGCCGCTACTGGATCGAGGCGGCCGGGTTCTTCGAGGGCAGCGCGTTTTCGCTCCGGGAGAACGTCTCGGTCAGGACCCGCCAGACGATCTCGGTGGAGGTGCTGATCGGACGGCTGTTCTCGATGTCCAACACGTCGCCGGAGCTGCTCGGGGCGGGGGCGGATGGCGCCGCGTCGAAGCTGCGTTCCCTGCTCGCCCCTTATGCCGGTCCGGATGGACGAATCGAGGAGGTCGTCGAGGCCCGGGGGGCCATACTGACACGGGCGCGCTGAGGGCCGGAGAGGTAGTCCGCGTTCAGAGAAACCGTTCGGCCACGAAGACGGACAGCTCCCAGAAGCCGAAGGCGGCAAGGATGCCCCCAGCGACCAGGTTGATCCACCGCAGGGCGTTGTCGTTCAGATGGCGGCCGAACGTGCCGGCCAGCAAGGCGAGCAGCAGCCACCAGCATGACGAGCCCAAAAAGACGCCCGCGATCAGCTCGAGGGCGTCGGTCGTCCGGCCGGTCTGCCACCCCAGACCGAGGCCCGCGAAGATGCCGGTGAAGGCCACCAGAGTCACGGGATTGGCGAGGGTGAGCAGGTAGGTCGAGGCAAAGGCCTCGCGCAGACGGCCCACATGTACCGGTGTCCTTGCTTCCCGGCGGGGCGGATTCGGCCGCATGATGTACAGGCCGAAGCCCACCAGAAACAGGCCGCCGAACACCTGCAGCCAAAGGCGGTGGTCGATCAGGAAGCTTGTGACCGTGGTCAGCCCGATGGCCGCGATCGCGCCGTACGTCGTGTCCGCCGCCGCCGCACCGAGCCCGGAGATGAAGCCCACCCGCCGGCCGTCCGCGAGCGATCGGCGCAGGCACAGCAGGTTGATGGGGCCGACCGGGGCGGAGATCGCGAACCCGATCGCGAGGCCTTTCAGCAGGTGTTCCATGCGCAGCGGTGGGCGGTTGGCGGTCGGCGCGAGCCCGCGTCGCGCCGGTCGGAACCTCCGCCGCGAACGAGACCCGGCGGTGGGGTCAGCCTCCGCTGGCGGTCGCCAGGTCGGCGTAGCGGCTGATGCTCGTCACGGTGTAGTCGTGTTCGAGTTCACCGATCTTCACCTTGACCCGCTCGCCGGTCTTGCGGCCGAGCAGGGCGAGGCCCATCGGCGTCTTGTAGGAGATGATGTGATTGCCCGGGTCGCCGTCCCAGAGGCCGAGGACCGTGTAGCGCACCGGCTCGCCGGTGGACCCCTCGCGCAGCTCGACCACGCTGCCGACGCTGATCTGGTCCGCGGTGGCGTCGGTGAAATCCGTCACCCGCACCCGCGCCAGGTCGCGCTCGAGCTGGGACTTCTGGGCCATGAGCAGCTGCTGATCCTGTTTGGCCATCTTGTATTCGGCGTTCTCCCGCAGGTCGCCATGCTCGCGCGCGGCGGCGATGGCGCGGGAATTCTCCGGGATCCGCTTCGTGACGATAAGGTCGTACTCCTGGCGCTTGCGCTCGAGGCTCTCCCTCGACACCAGGAGTTGCTCGTCGCGCCCCTCGCTCTCGCCGGACACCAGCGACTGGATCGAGGGGAAGATCTTGATGAACCGGGCCAGCAGGGACTTCTTCGTCAGCTCTTCGAATCCCTGGTTGAGCAGGAGGGTGTTGGCGAGGTCGCGCGCGGTCTCCGGATCGGCGGTGGCCAGAAGGTCGGAGATGAGGTCGGTGTCGTCGCTGAGGATCTCCGCCAGCGGGATGCGGCGCGCGCCGGCGGATTGGAGCGCCTCGTAGTCGATGGCAAAGAAAATGGCACTGAACAGCCGCGGCGTGATCAGGTCGTTGAGGAGCTTGGCGAACTTCTTCGACTGGCGGTTCTTGACGACCCAGAGCAGCACCGGGGCGCGGAGGTTCTGCTCGGTCTGCCAGCGCTTGAGGATGGCGGCCAGTTCCTCGGCGTGGCCGTTGTCGACCAGGAAGTTGATGCACTCGGTCGTGAACTTGCCCTGGCTGGTCTTGAGCAGCGCGAAGGTGAGGTCCTTCCACTCGAGGGGATGGGCGTCCTTGACCAGTTCGAGGAACCGGTTCTGGAAGTGGACCGGAATCTTCTCGGCGATGTCCTGAAGGCGGCGGGTGTCGGACACCAGTTCGCCGAGGCTCGGCGTGAGGGTGGCCAGATCGACGCCAAGCGACTTGGCGAGTTCGTCCCGCACCGCGGCGCCGAACAGGCGCTCGGCGGCATGGAGCTGGTTGCTGTCCTTCACCGCCTCGGCCAGGCCGTTCAACACCGGCGTGAGGTCCGCCTTGATTTCCTGGCGGGAGGCGGCCTCGAGCAACTCCTCGGCGAGTTGCACCCGGCGCCGCGCCGAGCGGGTGTTGGCAAAGTGCTCGAGAATCTCGTCCTCGGCCGAGACCGGCTCGTCGCGCAGGACGTAGCACTCGGTCTTCTTGGCAGGGACGGCGATGCGGGGGTCCTTGGCGAGATGTTTCCGGGTCGCCGCCCACCATTTCTTGAAGCGGGCCTCCCCGATGACCTGCTGGAGGATGATCTCCAGGTCGATGGCGGTGGTGGCCTTGTTGGGAAAGGCGGCCAGCGTCTCCACCACCAGCTGCACGGGTTTCTCCTCGATCAACGCGGCGATCTTCTCGGGCTCGGTCTCCTTGCGTACGAGCAGGTGGGCGTTGGGCAGCACCTCCAGGGTGTGGACGCAAAACGCCGGGTCCATGCGGTGCTTCTTCTTGCCCTTGAAATCGATCACCAGTTTATGATCGGCTTCGTCGTACTCCTTGATTTGGCCGAATCCCCAACTGCGGTGCACGCAGTAGGCGCCGGGTTCCATGGCTTCGAGGCAGGCTTTGGCGCCCTTGAGCGACGGGTTTTTTGCGATGAGCGCTTGAACAGCTTCCGAATTCATAATGGGTGCAGGGAACGGCGTAAAAGAATGAGTTGAGTCCAGAATGGGTTGGATTGTCAAACTGTGTGTCTTAGCGTCCCCGGCATGACCGCCACCCGAGTGCGCCCTTCCGGCGACGCCTGGCCGCTCGCCATCCTGCTGCTTGAGCGGTGGTTGGAGCGCGGCGAACGGATCGACGCGCTGCTGGACACGGTGCGCCAGGGCGGCGCCGCCGCCAGGGCTGGCGACCGCTCATTCGAAGGTCCAAAGGGCCGGGCGCGCTGCCAGCACCTGTTGTACGGAGCGGTGCGGCACTTGGGCCGGCTTGACGCCGCGATCGACGTCCTGGTCCGACGCCAGCCGCGAGCCCGGCTGCGCGCGGTGCTGTTGTTGGCCGGGTTCGAGTTGCTGGAGACGGAAACTGCGCCGGACGTGGAAGGACAGAGGGCGCGCATCGTGCACCATGCGGTGGACCAGGCGAAGGGACTTCTCAGTGCCGCCGAGGCCCGGATGGTGAACGCGGTGGTCCGGCGGCTCGCCGACGGTCTGCCCGAAGCCGAGCCGGATGCCGATGCGCCCGCCTCCGAGCTGGCCCGGTATTTTTCCCATCCGGAGTGGCTGGTGCAGCGCTGGCGGGACAACTTCGGAGCGCCGGCGGCCTTGAGCCTGTTGCGATGGGACCAGACGCCGCCGCCGGTGTACGCCCGGTGGAGAGGCCCGGCGGAGCCTCCCGCCTGGCTCCAGGCGGTGTCATGGCCCGGATTCCACGTGGTGCCGGCGGGCCATTGGAATGAGATCGATCCGCTCCTGCGCGCAGGCGCCCTTTACCTGCAGGACCCGTCGACGGCTCTGGCGCCCGCGCTGCTGGATCCCGGACCGGACGAAGTGGTGCTCGACCTTTGCGCCGCTCCGGGAGGCAAGAGTCTGCTCTTGGCGGATCTGGCGGCGCGCGGGGCCTCAGCCGCGGGTGCAGTTGGAATGTCGACGGCGGCGGGCCGGGTGGTTTCGGTCGATCTCCCGGGAACCCGGCGCATCGGCCGGCTGGAGGCGAACCTCGCGCGGGTGGCCGGGCCGGGATCAGCCCTGGTGCAGGCCGATGTGCTCGAGCTGACCGGCGCGGTATTGCGCGAACACGGGTTGCCCGAGGCGTACCCGGCCGTCCTGCTGGATGTGCCCTGCACCAATACGGGTGTGATTCGACATCGGATCGATGTGAAGTGGCGCCTGCATGCCGGCGATGTCGCCGGGGCTGCGGCCCGACAGCACGCCCTCCTGAATTCGGCGGCCCGGCTCGTGGCCCCGGGCGGGCGCCTGGTGTATAGCACGTGCAGCCTGGAGCCGGAGGAGAACGAGGGGGTGGTCGAGGCCTTCTTGGGCGCGAACGAGGGCGGGTTCACGCTCGCGGCGACTCGGCACAGCCGCCCGTGGGAGTCGGGCTGCGATGGCGCCGGGGTTTTCCTGCTCCGCCGCGGCGGATGACCGCGATCCCGTCCCGGCTACGGGACGAGGTCGAACACCGGGAGCGTCACCTGAGTCTCGGCGTTGCCGTTGATGAAGGTGTAGGTGACGCGCTTCGCCGTGTTGACCAGGTGGGAATAGCGTTGGTACGGCCAGTCCGAAACCGGCTTGCCCTCGATGCGGCTGCACAAATCGCCGGCCTGCACGCCCAGGCGGTCCGCGGGCGAACCGGCCACGACGGCGGCCACCCGCCAGTAGGCCGGCGTCTGGACGAAGCTCAGGCCCGTGCTGCGGAGCGGCCCGATCTTGATCGGCGCAAACGTGGGCCGGAAGAAGGTGACCTGGTTGCGCTTCTGGTCGAACGTCACGGCGAAGTGACGCAGGATGCCCCCGCCGAGCGAAGACAGCTCGTCGGTCACGTCGACGATGGGATCCTCGATGACATAGGCGCCGATCGCGAGCGGCTCCGCCAGCCGCCCGGTCATGCGC
>JBJKRV010000484.1:0-4864 GCA_046704465.1 Opitutaceae bacterium
CTCGATCACGGCTTCAGCAAATCCCGACGCCCGAGGTTGTCCAGCCCGTCCGGCCGCGTGGGCGATCCCCGCGCCCCCCGGGGCTACAATAGCGTTGTCATGGGGAGCGCGGCGTTCTCTCATCGCCCCATGTCTGATTCGGCGCAGGAGAAGGCGCGGGCCAGAAGGGCGATCGCCCTTCTTTATTTTCTCATCGGCGTGGGCGTTTTGCTGCCGTTCGTTGTCCTCTGGCTGAAACGCTGACCGGCCGGCGGCCGTTGTCGCATCATGAACAAGACCCTGCTGCCCATCCGCCTCGTGTTCGTGGGCCTCTGCGCGACCGGGGGGTGGCTGGTGTGCTACAGCGTCCGCGATTGGGATCCCTATCGGCTCCGCGCGACGCTCATCGGCTTCCTGATCGGGCTGCTGGTGGTGCTCGTGGACATCATGCTGAAGGGCTTTTCCCTGCGGGGATTGTCGGCTGCGACTTTCGGCCTGGCGGCGGGCGCCCTCATCGCCTTTTTCATCTCCGTCTCGCCCTTGTTCGAGAATGGCGATCCCACCTATGTTTACCTGTTTCGTCTGTCGTTGTTCGTGATCTGCTCCTACCTCGGAACCGTCATCGCCCTGCGCGGCAAGGACGAGTTCAACCTGGTCATTCCATACGTACGCTTCGTGCCCCACGAGGTCGACGTACCGCTGGTGGTGGTCGACACGAGCGCTCTCATCGACGGCCGGGTGGCACCGATCTGCGAGGCGGGTTTCATCAATGCCGCGCTGGTCATCCCGCGGTTTGTGCTCGATGAGCTCCAGCACGTCGCCGACTCGACAGACCCGCTACGGCAGACCCGCGGCCGCCGGGGCCTCGAGGTGCTGAACGGCCTGCGCCGGATCAAGAACCTCGATCTCCGGATCCACGAGAGCGAGGTGACCAAGCGGCGCGACGTGGACGCCAAGCTGGTCTTCCTCGCCCAATCCATGCGGGCGAAGCTGCTCACCACCGACTACAATCTGGCAAAAATGGCGGAATTCCACGGCGTGGCCTGGCTCAATCTGAACCAACTTGCCAAGGCGCTGCACCAGGACCTGATGGTCGGCGACAGCCTCGAGGTGGATCTCGTCAAATCCGGCAAGGAAGAGGGGCAGGCGGTAGGGTTCCTCGATGACGGGTCCATGGTGGTGATCAATTCTGCCCGGGATCACATCGGCCAGCGAGTGAGGGCCGAGGTGACCAGCGTGCTGCCCTCCGGCGGTGGCAAAATGGTGTTTGCACGCTTCGTCGGCAACGGAACTTCTTCGTAGCCAAACGGGAAGGGCATCCGGACTCCCCGGGGCACGGCAGGCTGGCGGCCGGAGTCGGGCCGGAGGCGCGGTTTCCGCAGGCGCCGCTGGCGGCTTTTCGCCAATGACTGGAGACTTCCCCGCCCGACCCTGGCCGTGTCTGCCGTCAACCCACTCCCGGTGGAATCCATAACCACCGAAGATCAAGCAGCATGAAAAATCCCGCCGCCGGTGGTTGGTGGAGCAGACCGGGCTCAAACCGGCGACCTCCTCGTTGCGAACGAGGCGCTCTATCAACTGAGCTACTGCCCCGGGGCGGAAAGGGTCGCATTTAGGTGGATGCCTCTGGGCGAGTAAATCACTTTTTTGGCGGGTGGTCGGACACGCAACCGTAACCCGGCGCTTTCCTGGCTGTAAACTTGGTCCTCAATTTGCTATTGCTAGGGATTGCGGTGATTCAAGCATCGATTCCGATCATTGATAGCCACTGACTCGAATTAGAAAATAACCGTTGAAAAAATGAAAAAGAGTACAACCAGGAGCACCAAATTAGCGAAGGCGGCGGCCACGGCTGCGTCCACCCTGACGGCCGACAAGCCGGTTCGCCCCCCGGTTGCCCCGATTGCGCCGGCGGAACCGGCCGTCAAGCCGGCGCCCAAGACGCCTGCCAAGAAACCGGCGCCCAAGGCCACCAGCACCAGTGTCGTCGCGCTGATCGACGTCGGATTCGGCAACACGCTCTACATTCGGGGCGAGGGACCGGGCCTCAGTTGGGACCGCGGGCTACCGATGGAATGCTCGGCGGAGGATCGGTGGACGATCACCGTCAGCGACGCCAGCGTGCCGGTGATCTTCAAGCTGTTGTTGAACGATATCACCTGGTGCTCCGGCAGCGATTTTGTCGTTGAGCCGGGTGCCAGCATCACCGTCACGCCGTCATTCTAGGGCGGGACCGGCCGGGCGGTGCGCCAACCGGCGTGCCGTCAGTCGGGATTGATCGCCAGCAATCGTTCGCGCAGCACGGCCGGCTCCATCTCCGGCGCCCGCAGTTCGCCCGCCGTCACGAGGCGGCAGCGGATGTGGACGCGCGAGAACGGCAGCGGCAGGTAGAAGCCGTCCCAGCTTCGCAGCCGCCGTGCCGTCTCAAACCGACCGCCGAGCAGCAACGCCGGCGTGCCGGCTCGGCGCGTCACGATGTAGGCGCCCCCTTTGAAATCGTACATCGGCCCGCGCGGACCGTCCGGCGTGATGCCGATGTCGCAGCCGGTCCGCAGCTTTTCGATCAGGGCCGAGGCGGCTGCCCGCCCCATGCGGCTGCTCGACCCGCGGACCGTGCGAAGGCCGACGGTGGCAAAGAACGCCGTCAGCCAGGCCCCGTCCGGGCTGGCGCTCACCAGCGCATAGGCCGGGCGACGCCGGTAGCGGCGGACGACCTCGGCGGCAAGGAACAGTCGGTTGTGCCAGAGGACGATGGCCAATGGCTCGTCGTTCTTGGTGATGTTGCGCAGGTCCTCCGGCGCGATCTCGAAGCGTAGCGAGCGCCCCCACAGGCCCGCCACCACGCCAAGCAATCGCGCCGCCAGACGTCTCCAGCCGGCGAGTTCGTGGACGCTCTCGGTTGACGAATCGTTCAGATCCGAATCGGGGCTCAAGGGATATCTTTTTTGCGCAAAGTGACGGGCGCGCCAAGTCAATCCTTGGCCGGAGGCGTTGACGGTCGGTGATTCCGCAGCGAATTTCGCTCCCGTGGTCAAAAACGCCTTTGCCCCCTGTCCGCATCTCCCGACGGCTCCAGCGCACATGGACTGGCGGGATCTGCACCTCCACGGCAAAGGCCGCGGCCCGGCGTTCTACCTCACGGCCCTCACTTATGCTCAATACCTGTGGCAGCGCGGTCGGGCCGCCCGGGCCGTGCTCTGCCTCGATCGTGCCCTTGGCGCGGAGCTGCCGCCGGAACCTGAGCGCTGCCACGCCCTTCCCTATCTGGCTCTGGCCTGGATGCTGGCCCGGGTCCCCCCCGATGTTTTCATCGGCAATCCTCGGGTCCATTTCCAGCACCTGGCCGACAAGGTGCGCGGCCCCCGCTGCGACCTGCGCCGCTGGCGGGCGTGGGCGTGCTGGGCCATCGTCCGCGACGTGATGCCCGGACTGCCCGGGGACAGCCGGCGCGCCGGCGACGAGCCGTCTCTGGAAGCGATCGCCGGAAATCTGGCCGCACTCGGGTGTGCGGATGAGGCCGACCTGTGGCGCGCAGCCCTGAGCGGATGCCGTCGGCGGGAAGATTCCTGAGCGGGAGGAGCATCCCGACACGCCCCAAACATGAGCCCGCTCTGCGCGAGCGTTGCGCCTCTCGTCCGGGCTGGCGCGGTGGGCGGGACTCGAACCCGCGACCGACGGTTTAGAAAACCGTTGCTCTATCCGGCTGAGCTACCACCGCTTGTGCTCCACGGCCGACGGGATAATCGTACGGGGTCATGGCCACAAGGGAAAAGCCGATGCCCAACGCCTTCGTCAGCGTCACCTGCCCCTCCTGCTTCCAGAACTTCGAGGTCGCGGCGCCGGACCGCTCCGAATTGCCGGCCGAGGTGGATTACGACTGCGAAATCTGCTGCCGACCCATGGTGATCCGCTTCGCGGCCGACGGCGACGAACTATGGGCCGAGGCGCGCGGCATCAACGAGTAGGCGTTTCCAACATCACTTGGACCGGCCACCTGCTGCGCCCGGGGGCGCCGCGAGCTTTTTTCACCACCGCGGCAATGCGGACCAGGTCAGAATTCGAGCGGGATGCGCACCACGACGCCGCCCATCGGTTCGCCCGCCGTGTAGCGGTGTCCGGTCGCGGCCGACCGTCGATTATGGCAGTCGACGCAGGCGGCCGCCGCCGGGAGGTCCGGATAGACGCCGGTGAAATATCGCCGGCCGCCCAGCATCTCCCGGCCATAGTAGTTCTTCGTGGGATGGCGGGCGATGGACTCCAGTCCACGACGCTCGAGTTCGGTCTGCGGGGCGTCGCGGGGATCGAGCGGATGCAGGGAGCGCAGGGCGAAGCTGAACTCGGCCCCTTTCCCTTGGATCGACTCGGCAGAACGGCGAAACATTTCGCACGGCAACGGCAGTGAGCCCGCCCGGTCTGCCCCGGCGCCCGCCGATCGCCCGCCCCGTCCTTTCAGGGCGACGAACAAGCCGCAATACTGCGCCCGATCCGTCGCGATGACCAGATGCAGCGCGTCCGCCTGGTCCTGCGGGCTGATGGCTCCGTTGGACGAGGGGGACAATTCGGCAGCGCCACCGGGATTGGTCGCCGGGCCCGGTTCGGCGCCCATGGGAAAGAGGGCTGCCATGGCCAGCAGGGCACCAAGGAACAGCGCCGCCGGCAGCGCGGACCGGTTCCGAGTCTCCGGCGTCATGGTCTGATGGAATCGGGAACGAACCTGCCTTGTTGGCAGGTCAGCAGGTGTAGCGGGTCCGTCCGGTTGCCGGAGCGGTCAAAGTGAAGGACGCCGGTGGCTCCGGCGGTGGGACGGGTGAGCGGAAATTGAAGAAAACCGGGCTGATCTCCGGCGCGCTGCACCGCCGCGATCAACACGCGCGCGGCATCAAAC
>JBJKRV010000485.1:0-2725 GCA_046704465.1 Opitutaceae bacterium
CCGCACGCGGCCGATCCGATCGACCGGGAGAGCAGCCGGCCGGATTTCCTGGTGCTGGGCTATCCCTGGCTCAACGCGATGGAGCCGAGCCATCCGCCGTTCATTCCGTCGTACGAGGTGTTGACGAGGATTCCCGAACCCGAGTGGAACCGTTTCGAATCGCGGTACACGCCCGCCGCGCTGGTCACGGCGGCGACGCCGCCGACGTTCATCTATGCCACGGCGGACGACTCGGTCGTGCCGGTGCAGGCCGATCTCCGCTTTTTCGGTGCACTCGTTTCGCATGGCGTGTCGGCGGAGATGCACATCTTCCGGCATGGCGGCCATGGGAGCGGACTGGGCTACAGCGATCCCTCGCTGGACCAGTGGCCGAATCTCCTGCTGACCTGGCTCGACGGCCAGCATTTGTTGACGGCAGAACCGGCCATTGTCGCGGCGGCGAAATCCGCACACCAGGGCGCGGAGCGCAGGCCGGGCGAGGCCTTGAGTCTCGAATCCAGCCTGGGTGCCGTGCTGCAAAGCGCCGGCGGCCGGGCGGTGCTGAGCCACTGGCTGGGAGCGGATTTTATCGCGCGTCTGCCAAGTGCGGCGAGGTCCGCCCCCCTGCGGGTGGTCCTTGGGTACCGGCAACCGGCCTTGTCCGCGCAACAGCTCGCGACGCTGGGCGCCGACCTGGCGCATGTCGGCCAGTCGTGAAAGCCGGATGAACGCCCAGCCCGAGTGCGCCCGGATCAAACCGGCATCCAGCTCGTCGACGAGGAAATCCTGACCAAGTCGGCGCCATTCACGCCGCGGCCGCCTACCCCTCCGATTATCTCTCGACTTTCAGCCAGAACCTCACTCAACGAACGGAACGATCATGCAGCGACGGGAATTCTTCAAGATGATGGCGGCGGGCGCGGGTTTGACCGCCCTTCCTTTGGGCTCGAGTCTCGGCCGGGCGGCGGAGCCGGCCCCGAACGCCGGCGGGTCCGGCGGATTTCCCCGTGCCGACTGGCAGGCGGTCAGCGAGGAGTACGGGCCCAGCGGCGGGCAGGCCGGCCCGGGCACCTGGGACGGCGTGTCGCTGCAAACGCCCGACCTTCCTGGGCTGGCCGGGGAGGGACCGTTCAAACCGGCCTGGCCGTCGTTGCTCGAATACGAAGCACCGGAATGGTACCGCGACGCCAAGTTCGGCATCTGGGCGCACTGGAGTCCGCAGTGCGTGCCCGAAGCCGGGGATTGGTACGCCCGCAACATGTACCTTCAAGGTCAGTGGCAATACGACGTCCAGCTTCGACGCTACGGCCATCCGTCCAGGTTCGGCTACAAGGACCTTTGTCCGCAATGGACCTTGTTGAACTGGCAGCCCGAGGCGTTGATTGAGCGGTACCAGCAGGCCGGTGCGCGTTTCTTCTTCGCCTTGGCCAACCATCACGACGGCTTCGACACCTGGAACTCGAAACACCACGCCTGGAACGCGCAGAACCTCGGCCCGCATCGCGACGTCATCGGCGCCTGGGCGGCGGCGGCCCGCAACCGCGGATTGCGCTTCGGGGTCACCGTGCACGCGGCGCGCAACTGGTGGTGGTTCCAGGTGGCGCACCTCTTTGACAAGACCGGTCCGCTGGCCGGCGTGCCCTACGACGGCCGGCTGACGCTGGCGGACGGCCGGAACCAGTGGTGGGAGGGCTACGACCCGCAGCAACTGTATGGCCGCATTCATGGCATCCACGAAAACCCGGACGAGGCCTACGTGCGCAACTTCTACGACCGCGTCCGCGACCTGATCGACCAGCACGATCCCGACGTCCTCTATTTCGACAACATCGGTCTGCCCCTCGGCTGGGCGGGCATGAATATCGGGGCCTATTTCTACAATCACTATCTGAAGACCCACCAGGGGAAGATGGAGGCGGTCCTCAACATCAAGGGGGTGCCCGATGCGCAGGCCAAGGCCGTGGTGGCCGACTACGAGCGCGGCGTGACCGATCACATCATGCCCCATGCCTGGCAGTCCGAAACCTGCATCGGCGACTGGCACTACAATCTGGGTCGGTTCCGCGACCACTCCTACATGAAGCCGGTGGAGGTCATTCACTGGCTCGTGGACACGGTCAGCAAGAACGGAACCTTCATCCTCAACATTCCCGGCAAGCCGGATGGCACCAACGACGCCGACGAGATCGCGATCCTGGAGGCCATCGGCACCTGGATGAGGATCAACGGCGAAGCCATCTACGCCACGCGCCCGTGGACGGTGTTCGGCGAGGGAGCCCACGAGGCCAAGGGCGGGGCTTTTGCCGGACACAGCACCGCCGAACTGGACGCCCGCGACGTCCGCTTCACCCGCAACAAGCGGGGCGACGTGGTCTACGCGATCGTGCTCGGCTGGCCGGAGGCCGGGCAGTTTGAGATCAAGAGCTTCGGCACGGCGTCCGCCGCCCGGCCCGGGGCCGTGAGGCACGTCGAGATGCTCGGCTGCGCTGACCGGCTGGACTGGCGCCAGACTGCCGAGGTCCTGACGGTCAAGCGTCCGGCGCGTCCCCCCTGCGACTTCGCCTGCGCGCTCAAGGTGAACCGGGCGTGAAGCGCCGCGCGCGGATAGCCGTCCGACGTCTCCGAGAGTCACGACCACCCGGCGGCGGTCAGTGCGTGAACTGCCAGTAATCTTCCTTGAGGCCTCCGCCGGCCGGATCGCCCCGGAAGACGAAGAAGAGGTCGTGGATGCCGTCGGCCCGGATGA
>JBJKRV010000486.1:0-4488 GCA_046704465.1 Opitutaceae bacterium
GGTGGGCCCGGGCGCTGCAGGCGGATTGCGAACAGCATCTGGCCGAGGTCCAGGCCTTCGGGTCCTGGATGACCCTGGCGCCTCCCGGCCGGCGCTTCCCATCGGCAGCGGCCGCCCGCCTGGAGGAGCATCTCGCCCAACTTGATCGGGCCCCCACCCTGCGAAATATCGCGGTATTTGCACAAACGCTTCATCCATTGATCGCGGCGGCCAGTCAGGAACCCGCCAACGAACCCGCGCCCGCCCGCCCGGAGGATCAGGCCTATCTCGCCGGTCTCTCGCGCCGGCTGCGCGAAGCCGGCGAACTGGCCCACCGGCGCCTCCGGGAGTTGGAACCCCTCGCCGGGCAATGCGAGGCACTGGCCGCGATGGTTTTCACCTTTCTGTTCGATCCTGCCCGGGATCTGTTTTCCACCGGGTTCATGGTCGCCGACCACCGGCGCGACAGCAGCTTCTATGACCTGCTGGCCTCGGAAGCGCGTCTGACCAGCTACGTTGCCATCGCCCTGGGGCAGGTTCCCCAGGACCATTGGTTCTCGCTCGGCCGACTGCTGGTCGCCCCACAGGGCGACCCGATCCTCGTCTCGTGGAGCGGCTCGATGTTTGAATACCTGATGCCGCTGCTGGTCATGCCCAACCATGAGCACACGCTGCTCGACCAGACGTGCCGGGCGGCGGTGCAGCGGCAGATTGCCTATGGCCGGCTGCACGGCGTTCCGTGGGGCATCTCCGAATCGGGCTACAACCGGACCGACGTTCAACTGAGCTACCAATACCGCGCGTTCGGAGTGCCGGGCCTGGGCCTGAAACGGGGCCTGGCCGAGGATCTGGTGATTGCACCTTACGCCACCGCCCTCGCCTTGACCCTGGCGCCGCTTGAAGCCTGCCAGAACCTGCACCTTTTGGAAGCCGAAGGACGCTCGGGCCCCTACGGATTCTACGAGGCGGTGGATTACACGCGCTCCCGCCTGCCCCCCGACGAATCCAGCGCCACCATCCGGTCCTACATGGCGCACCATCAAGGGATGACCCTGCTCGCATTGGTCAATCTCCTGGAGGACGGTCCCATGCCGCGGCGCTTCATGGCCTGCCCGATGCTCAAGGCCACGGATCTTCTGTTGCAGCAACGCGTGCCGCAAACCGCGGCAAACGTCTTCACCCAGGATCCCCACTTGGAGACATCGGCGGTGCCATCCGGAGCGGGCGAATCGATCACGCGCGTCTTGACCGATCCCACGCCCCCGGCGCCGGAGGTGCATCTTTTGTCCAATGGCCACTACCACGTGGTGGTCAGCAGCAGCGGCGGCGGCTACAGCCGCTGGGGCGACCTGGCGGTCACCCGCTGGCGCGAAGACGCCACCCTGGATTGCTGGGGAACGTTCGTTTACCTCCGCGATCCGGCCTCCGGGGATTTTTGGTCCACCGCGTATCAACCCACCCGGCGCGCGCCCCGGGGATACGAAGCCATCTTCACCCAGGCGCGCGCGGAATTCCGGCAGCACCCCGCCGGGCTCGAAGTCCACACCGAGATCTGCGTGTCACCGGAGGACGACGTGGAGCTGCGGCGGATCACGCTCACCAACCGGTCGCCCGCGGTCCGCACCCTCGAACTGACCAGCTACGCCGAGGTGGCACTGGCCCATCCCGCCGCTGACGCGACCCATCGTGCCTTCAACAGCCTCTTCGTGAAGACGGAATTCGACCCGAAGGCTTCCGCCCTGCTCTGTACCCGCCGGGCCCGCTCCCTGGAGGAGAAGCCGCCGTGGCTGCTGCATCTGCTGGTCGTCCAGGGAGGGGAACCGGGCGACATTTCGTGCGAGACCGATCGCGCCCGGTTTGTCGGCCGCGGTGGCACCCTGGCCAGCCCGGCCGCGCTGCGGGACCGTTCGCCCTTGTCCAACACCGTCGGATCGGTGCTCGATCCCATCGTTGCGCTGCGCCGAACGGTCACGGTGCCCTCCCATGGGACGGCCGTCATCGACCTGATCCTGGGCATGTCCGAAAGCCGGGAGGCCGCGCTGACCCAGGCGGAGAAATACCAGGGCTCCCGAATGGCGGACCGCGCCTTTGACCTGGCGTGGACCCACAGCCAGGTCACCCTGCGTCACCTCGACGCCACCGAGGGCGAGGCCCAACTCTACGGTCGGCTGGCCGGCGCGTTGATTTACGCCGACCCCGCCCGGCGGGCCGGTCCGGGCGTGTTGCGCACCAACCGGCGCGGCCAGAGCGATCTCTGGAGTTACGGCATATCGGGCGACGCGCCGATCGTCCTGCTGCGCATCACCGACCCCGGAAAGATCGCCATCGTACGGCAGTTGATCCAGGCACACTCCTATTGGCGCATGAAGGGCCTGACCGTCGAACTGATCATTCTCAATCAGGGCGTCTCGGTCTACCGCCAGCCCCTGCACGATCAGATCACCAGCCTCATCGCGTCGGGGATCGAGGCGCAAATGCTGGACCGGCCCGGCGGCATCTTCGTGCGGCGTCTCGAACAGATCCCCCACGACGACCGGGTGCTCCTCCAGGCGGTGGCGCGGATTGTCCTGGACGACGAAAACGGCCCCCTGCTGGAGCAGGTACAGCGGCGAAGCGAACCGGTGCCGCCGGTCCCGACCCTGGTGCCCACACGCGCCGCCAGTCCCGACGCCACCCCGCCGCTCCCGCCGCGGGAGCTGATCTTCCCGAACGGCCTCGGCGGCTTCACCCCCGACGGACACGAGTACGTCATCACCCTTCGGAACGGGCAAATGACGCCGGCCCCCTGGGTCAACGTCCTGGCCAACCCCCACTTCGGAACCTTGATCTCGGAGACCGGGGCGGCCTACACCTGGCTGGAGAACGCCCATGAGTTTCGGCTTACTCCCTGGAGCAACGATCCCGTGCAAGATCCTTCCGGGGAGGCGTTTTATCTGCGTGACGAGCAGACCGGACAGTTCTGGTCGCCGACCCCGCTGCCCGCCCGGGGCGCGACCCCCTATGTGATCCGTCATGGCTTCGGCTATACCGTATTTGAGCACACCGAAAACGGCATCGCCTGCGAGCTGTGGATCTATGTGGCGATGGACGCACCGGTCAAATTCTCCGTCCTGAAGCTGCGCAACCTCTCCGGGCGCCCGCGCCGCGTGTCGATCACCGGTTGCTGGGAATGGGTGCTGGGCGATCTCCGGCAGAAATGCCTGCTGCATGTCCAGACCGAGGTGGACCTCAAGACCGGCGCGCTTCTCGCGCGCAACCATTACAACACCGACTTCCCCGGGCGCATCGCGTTCATCGACGTCAACGACACGGCGCGCACGGTCACCGGCGACCGCAAGGAGTTTCTGGGCCGAAACGGCAGTCGGGCTCAGCCGACGGCGCTGAAACGCACGCGCCTCTCCGGCAGGGTCGGGGCGGGCCTTGATCCCTGTGGTGCTGTGCAGGTCGTCGTCGACCTGGCCGACGGCCAGGAGCGGGAGACCAGTTTCCGTCTCGGGGCGGGCCGGGACCCGGCCGATGTTCGGGATCTCGTCGAACGTTTTCGCCGCGCCGAGGCGAGCCGCGGCGCGCTGGAGGGGGTCTGGGCCCATTGGAACCGGACCCTCGGCGCGGTGAACGTCGACACGCCCGATCCCGCCATCAACGTGATGGCCAACGGCTGGCTCCTGTATCAGACCCTGAGCGGCCGGATCTGGGGCCGGACGGGATTCTACCAGTCCGGAGGCGCCTTTGGATTCCGCGACCAATTGCAGGATGTCATGGCGCTGGTCCATGCCGCACCGGCCCTCACCCGCACCCATCTGCTCCGCGCCGCCGGGCGTCAGTTCCGCGAAGGCGACGTGCAGCACTGGTGGCATCCCCCGGCCGGTCGCGGCGTCCGGACCCACTTTTCCGATGATTACCTGTGGCTGCCCTATGCCACCTGCCGTTACGTCGCGAGTGTCGGAGACACCGGCGTCCTCGACGAAATGGTTCCGTTCCTCGAGGGCCGGCCGGTCAAGCCGGAAGAGGAGGCCTACTATGAGCTGCCGAATCGCTCCGAAGAGTCGGCCACGCTTTATGAGCATGGCGTCCGTGCGCTTGAGCGTGGCCTGAATTTCGGCGCCCACGGCCTTCCGCTGATCGGCTGCGGCGACTGGAATGACGGGATGAATCGGGTAGGCCACCAAGGCCGCGGAGAAAGTGTCTGGCTGGGCTTCTTCCTTTACGACGTGCTCACCCAGTTTGCTCCCCTGGCGCGGGCGCACGGGAATCCCGGGTTTGCCGAACGCTGCCTCGCCCAAGCCCGGGAGCTGCAGAAGAATCTCGAAGAGCATGCCTGGGATGGCGAATGGTATCGTCGCGCCTATTTCGACAACGGCGAACCGCTCGGCTCCCTATCCAATCCGTAATGCCAGATCTATTCCCTCCCCAAAAGCTGGTCCTTGATCAGGGGCGCCGGCGCTCCGGCCCGTTCGCGCCAGGCGATCCAAGCGGCGGATCAGCGCCTGGTCCGCCGCGACGCCGGGC
>JBJKRV010000487.1:0-2970 GCA_046704465.1 Opitutaceae bacterium
TCCGAATCCAAGTAGAGGCCGGAGCGCTCGCCGATTACGATCTCGGAGGACGCCGCGCCTGCGCAGTGCCGGGCGGGATGAAATGTGCAGCCAGGTGCGCTCGCGCCTGGCTCGACCCGATAATCAACAGCTGATCATTCTCTTTTAACACCGTGTCTCTTGCCGGCAGCACCACCCCACCGCCCCGGATAATGCCGATGATCTCCAGGGGTCCATTTTGGGCCGCGTCGTAGCAGTCCTGAATGGTTTTTCCGACCAAAGAGCTTTCGGGATGCAAGACGCCCAGGCTCAGCTCGCGGCGTCCCGCCATCTTCACGGGGACGCCGGAATCGAGCACGGCCACGAGGTCGAGATGGCCAATTTGGGCGGCGCGCGGGATATTTCGCGAGCCGAGAATCTGAAGCGCGCGCTGGACATTTTCTACGTAGCGAGCGGGCGATTGAGCCGGACCGGGCACTTGCGCTTCATACAAGCTATGGTATTTCAGGCGAGCGGAAAGCTTAGTTTGGACGAAATAGCTGACGAGAACGGCGAAGGCGGCGGCGGGAAGCAGTTGGTATCCCCCGGTCATTTCCGTGACCATCACGAGCGAGGCAATCGGGACACGCGCGGCGGCGCCAAAAACCGCAAGCATGCCCACCACGGCGAACATTCCCATGGGCAAATGCCCTATCGATGCGGCGGCGGCGCCCAGCATGGCGCCCAGAAAAAGGGTGGGAGCGAAAACCCCGCCCGATCCGCCCGAGGATACCGTGACAGCAAAAGCGATCATTTTCAGGAAGAGAAGAATCAATACGATGTGAAGGACCAAATGTCCATCAATGGCCTCTTGAATCCAGCCGTATCCTCCGCCGAGGACTTGCGGATACTCCAGCGCCAGCAGCCCGACGCAGAGTCCGCCAATCGTTGTGTTGAGCGCGGGCGGTGTGGGAAGCGCGCGGAAGGCGTCGCGAAGCCCGTAGAAGACGACGGGAAGCAGAGTGGCGACCAGTCCCCCGGCTACGCCCAGTACGAGGAACCAAAGGTAACCCAGCGGAACGATGTGCGTCTGGCCGGAAGGAAAGTAGAAAAGCGGCTGCCAGCCAACGAAGAAGCCGTTGACTGCATAGGCAACGATGGAGGCCAGCATCGTGTAGAGCAGCGCACCGGCCTCGAATGCCATTGTCCCGTATAGCACCTCGACCGCGAAGAACGCTGAGCCAACCGGGGAGCGAAATATGGCGGAGAGTCCTGCCGCCATTCCCATCAACACAAGCAGGCGTCTGTCTTCGTCAATGCGGTGACCGAGAGTAGCGTAGACCGAACCGAAGCCGGCGCCGATGAGGGCGATGGGACCTTCGCGCCCGGCCGAGCCGCCAGAGCCGATGGTGATCGCCGATGCGATGAGCTTTATGGGCGCGACACGTTTGCGAATGAACCCTCCGGTGCGATGAAAGGCCTTAACGGCGGTGTCCGTGCCATGCCCTTCGGCTTCCGGCGCGAAGGTGTAAACGATGAGACCGGAAATCAGTCCACCGAGCGTGGTCGCCACGGGGATCAGCCAGAGGCCGTGCGGGCCGATGTGCTGCCGAAGGACGCCGCCTTCCGCCGGGAGACTCGGAGGACGATAGCCGGCAATCCCGACGAGGAAAGCATGTTCGCAGAGCCGAAGAGCCCACATGAAGAGTTGGGCGGCCAGCCCGCCGACAACTCCCATAACAACCGCTTCGGCGAGCAGTCTCGGTTCGCTTTCTTTTGCCAATATCCCTCCCGATCTAGGCGAATCCGGTGCAAGGCACCATGCGCGTGCGGGAACTCAGCCTGAACGCGAGCTCGCCGGAGGCGCTTGCACTGAAGCCGACTCAGACCTTGATGCGTGCAAGTGACACGTTTGGATCGCAATCACTCGATGATGCGCATCTTCTATAGTGGACCCCGTTCGGGGCCTTGTTCCAGACGAAAGTAGAATATCGAAGCGTTCCGGTCGAGGATGGATCTCGCCTCGCCATAGGCTGTATCCAGGATATTTTTCCCCTCGTCATTGCAGTGGAAGGACCCGGATGGCAATGAATTGAGCGCAATGGCGGCTACGCACTTCGATCACGATAGAATGCCCCAGGCTCGATTTGTAAGCACGGGGCGCCCGTAAAATCAGCGCCGCACGCGCGGGCCACCCGCCGTCAATCTCTGAAGGGTGGGTCTGCACGCCGCCGAGGGAGGGTGATTTCCCCGCGGGTCGCCCTTCGGTTAAACTAGGATCGTGACAGGGTTTCGTGGCTTCTGGCACGGCGGGGTCATTCGCGAACAGGTATAATCAAGCGCTTCTGAGCGTATCTGCTTTCGCATATCCACACAGCCGGCACAATCTCTTGCGGACAGAATTCTTCGAGCAGATAAAAATCGGGCCCTTGCGATGAACAGCTACCCGACGATCATTCAGGGCGGCATGGGTGTAGGCATCTCCGACTGGCGGCTCGCCCAGGCCGTATCCCGCCTCGGTCAACTCGGCGTTGTTTCCGGCACCGCTCTGGAAACGATTTTCGCCCGTCGCCTGCAGGATGGAGACCCGGGCGGCCACATGCGCCGGGGCCTGGATCATTTTCCTTTCCCCGAGATGGCCGAGCGCGCCTGGCAGGCCTATTACGTGGTCGGCGGCAAGCCGGAGAGCAGTTCCTACAAGGCTCTGCCGATGCACGCCAAAGACGACCCTCGGGAACTCCAGGAGCTTTGCATCGTAGCCAACTTTGTCGAAGTGTTACTGGCCCGGGAAGGCCATGACAATCCGGTGGGGATCAACTATCTGGAAAAAATCCAGATTCCGCACCTGCCTTCGATCTACGGCGCCATGCTGGCCGGCGTTGGTTACGTGCTGATGGGCGCCGGCGTTCCGCTCAAGATCCCCGGCGTGCTCGATCGCTTCGCCACGCACGACCCAGCAACCTATCCCCTAGCCGTTGCCGGCGCGCCGGAAGCCGGGGGCACGACGATGTC
>JBJKRV010000488.1:0-10041 GCA_046704465.1 Opitutaceae bacterium
ATTTCCAGGCAAAGCTCGACCAGGCCCGGGCCACGCTGGCGGCGGCCAGAAGCCGCCTGCTCCAGGCGCGCGCCCAACTGATCGTGGACCATGCCAAGGTCGGCCAGGAGCGCGCCAGCGTCACCGCCGCCACCGCCCAGGCCGCGCACGCCGCCGCCGATTCGCGGCGCTTCCAGGCCATCGGGACCCTCGGCGTTTCCGCCAGCCAGCTCGACCTCGCGGCCACGCAGGCGCGGTCGTCTGCGGCGGACCTGGTCGTCGCCCGCAATCGCCTAGTCGCCGCGCAGGCGCAGGAAAAACTCGACCAGGCCAACATCGGGACCGCGATGGCGGAGGTTCAGGGCGACGACGCGGCGGTCCGCCAGGCCGCGCTCGACCTGTCGTACACCCGGGTGGCGGCGCCCGAAGCCGGCCTGGTGACGCACCGGACCGTGGAAGCCGGCGCCTACGTGCAGGCCGGGCAGGACCTGCTCGCGATCGTGCCGCGCCAGGTCTGGGTCGTGGCCAACTTCAAGGAGACGCAGCTGGCGAGCATGCATCCGGGGCAGCCCGTCGCGGTGACCGTGGACGCATATCCGCAGCTCAAACTCCGCGGTCACGTCGACAGCATTCAGGCCGGCTCGGGCGCGAGCTTCAGCCTGCTGCCCCCGGAGAATGCGACCGGCAACTTCGTCAAGGTCGTCCAGCGGATCCCGGTGAAGATCGTGCTCGATCACGTGCCCGGCGCGCCGTTCGTCCTCGGGCCGGGGATGTCGGTCGAGCCGGAGGTCCGGGTCCGCTGAGCCACGGCGCCAACCATCAGGCCGTTCACGCGATGCCCTCCGGAAACTCGGAGCCCAGGGTGAGTCCCTGGCCCATCGCCCTGTCGGTGATGCTGGCCGCGTTCATGGAGGTGCTCGACACCGCCATCGCGAACGTGTCGCTCAGCCACATCGCCGGGAGCCTCTCAGTCTCGACCGACGAGGCGACGTGGGTGCTGACCACCTACCTGATTTCGAACGCCATCGTCATCCCCACCACCGCGTGGTTCGGGCAACGCTTCGGCCGCAAGCGCTTCCTGATGACCTGCCTGGCGATCTTCACCGTGGCCTCATTCCTGTGCGGCGCCGCCACGAGCCTGTCCATGCTGCTCGCGATGCGAATCATCCAGGGCGCCGGCGGCGGGGCGCTGCAGCCGGTGGCCCAATCGGTGCTGCTGGAGGCCTTTCCCAAGGAGAAGCACGGCCAGGCGATGGGCCTCTACGGGCTGGGCGTGGTGATCGCGCCGATCATCGGGCCGGTCCTCGGCGGCTGGATCACGGACAATTTCACCTGGCGCTGGATCTTCCTCATCAACGTGCCGGTGGGAATCGTGGCGTTGTGGCTGATGCGGCGTTTCCTGCACGACCCACCGTGGATCCGCAATGCCCGCCCGGCCCGCCTCGATGTCATCGGCTTCAGCTTCATGGCGCTCTGGCTGGGTTGCCAGGAGGTGCTCTTCGACAAGGGACAGGAGGCCGATTGGTTTGGCTCGCACTTCATCGTGTGGATGGCGGTGCTGGCCGCGGTCGGCCTGGTCGCCTTCGTGACCCGCATGCGCGCGGCGAAGCGGCCGTTCGTGGATCTCGGCGTGCTGAGGAACTACAACTTCAGCCTCGGCCTCGCGCTGATGTTTTCCGCCGGCCTGATACTCTACGGCCTCACCGCCACCATTCCCCTGCTGCTCGAGTCCCTCCTGGGCTACACCGCCCTGCAGAGCGGGTATGCCATGATCCCGCGCGGCCTTGGCGCCCTGATCGCCATGCCGCTCGCCGGGCGGCTGGTCAGCAAGGTGCCCGGGCGATACCTGGTGGCCGGCGGCTTCCTCGTCTTCGGCGCCTCGTCGCTGGCGATGGCCCGGCTGTCGCTTGCGCTGTCGTCCGCGGACCTTTTCTGGCCGCTGTTCTTCAGCGGGGTCTCGATCGGCTTTATTTTCGTGCCGCTCAACACCATCGCTCTCGGCGGGCTCGAACCCGAGAAAATCGGCAACGCCAGCGGCATCTTCAACCTGATGCGCAACGTCGGCGGCAGCGTCGGCATCTCGCTGGTCACGACCTTTCTCGCCCGCAGCGCCCAGGCGCACCAGACCGTCCTGGTCGGCCATCTCACGCCGTACGATCCCGCCTACCACTCGACCCTGCAGACCTTGGCCGCGAACTTCGCGGCGCAGAGCGGCCCGGTGGCGGCACGGCAGCAGGCGCTCGCCAGCCTCTATCACGCCGTGGTCACCCAGGCCAACCTGCTGGCCTACCTGGACAACTTCCGCTGGTTCGCCGTGGTCGGGGTGGTCTGCATCGCGGCGGCACTTCTCTTCAAGAACGTGAAAGTCTCCGGTCCGATCGCGAGCCATTGAACCCGGAGCCGTCAACCGTCGCACTCATGATTCCTTTCGTCATCGTCCTCATCGCCCTGGTCATCGTGACCGCCCTCGACAGCGCGGACACCTGACCGGCATGCATCGAGCCTCGCCCTCTTCCCTTCCGGCCCTCCCCGCGGTGGCTTCACCGCGGGACGCACGGTTCCCAGTGCACCATCAGTCCCTCCCTCACCACATCACGCCATGAATTCGCTCCAAGACAAAACCGCCCTCGTCACCGGTGCTTCCCGCGGCATTGGTCGCGCCATCGCCCTCGCCCTCGCCGGCCGCGGGGCCCGGGTCATCGTTCACTACGGCCGGAATGAGACCGCCGCCGACGCCGTCGTCGCGGAGATCGCTCGCACCGGCGGTCGCGCCGACAAGGTCGCCGCGGACCTCGAGCGACCCGATGGTCCGCACACGCTGGCCCGCACTGTCCGCGGCCTGGCCGGCGACCGCCTCGACATCCTCGTGGCCAACGCGGGCATCGGCCGGGCCGCGACCGTCGCCGACACCACCGTCGCGGACTTCGACGCGCTCTTCGCCGTCAACGTCCGCGCGCCGTTCTTCCTCGTGCAACAACTGCTGCCCGCCCTGCACGAGGGCGCGAGCGTCACGCTGATCTCGTCGCTCGCGGCCCGCCACGCGGTGGGGAATCTGTCGGCGTATTCCGCCACGAAAGGGGCGGTCGACACGCTGGTGAAGCATTTCGCCGCCGCCTTGGGCACGCGCGGGATCCGCGTCAACGCCATCGCTCCGGGGGTCGTCGAAACGGAAATGTCCGCCGGATTCACGAAGGTCGAGGCCGGGCGCGCCGCCGTGCTCGGCATGCAGGCCCTCAAACGGCTGGCCCAGCCGGACGACATCGGGGGCGTGGCCGCCTTCCTCGCCTCCGACGACGCCCGCTGGATCACCGGGCAGACGCTGGCCGTCGACGGCGGCTCCCTCGTCTAGACGGGGCGATCCGGCCGCGGCAAGGGTCTTGGCGCAGTCAGCGGTAGCCGGCGAGCATGGCGTAGACCGCCACGCCCGAGACCGCCACGTAAAGCCAGACCGGAAACGTGAACCGGGCAAGCCGGCGATGCGCCGGGAAGCGGCCGCTGAGCGAGAGGAAGAACGTGATCAGGATCATCGGCAGGGCCACGACCGAGAGCAGGATGTGCGAGATCAGCAGGGCGAAGTAGAATGGGCGCACGAGACCCTGCCCGTGAAAGAGCATGTCGCCGTGCAGGGCGTGGTTGACGATGTAGGAAACCAGGAAGACGAAGGAAAAGACGAAGGCGGTGAACATCGCCGCGCGGTGCGCGGCGATGCGGCGGGCGCGGATCAGGACGAACCCCACGACCAGCGCCGCCGCCGCCGAGCCGTTCAACACCGCGTTGAGCGCCGGCAGGAAGTCGAGATGCGCACCGGCCGCGTCCGAAGGCGCATGGTAATACACCAGCCAGCAGAGGAAGAGGCTGGCGGCCACGCTGGTCGCGATGATCCCGGCGATGACCGCCGGCGGCGTGCGGGTTTCCTTGATGGTAAGAGTGGACACGATGAACGCGGATTGGATCTACGGTGTCCGTTTCCACGCCCGAGGCAAGGGCCGGGCTGACCCGATCGCACCTCGAGGCACCCAGGAACAAAGTGCTTGTTGGCTTCGCCGCGGCGCCCTTACCGTCGGCGCCGATGTTCCAACGCTCTGCCCCAGCGCGCGACGGTCTGCGGTTCACGGAGTATTGCGGATACGCGCTGGGGGACACGGCCTCGAATCTGTTTTTCCAGACGTTCAACATCTTTCTCACCTACTACTACGTCGACGTGTGGGGCATCCTGCCCGGGGCGATCGTGACGATGATGTTCCTCGTCCGCCTCTGGGACGCGGTGAACGATCCGATGATGGGGTTGATCGCCGACCGCACGCATTCCCGCTGGGGAAAATTCCGCCCCTACCTGCTCTGGGGGGCCCTGCCGTACGGGGTCTTTGGTTATCTGATCTTCGCGAACCCCTCCCTCAGCCAGAACGGCAAACTGATCTACGCCTACGTGACCTACACGCTGATGCTGATGGCCTACACGGTGATCAACGTCCCGTACTCCTCGCTGCTGGGGGTCATCAGTCCGTCGTCGCGCACGCGCACGGTGGCGTCCAGCTTCCGGTTCGTGGGGGCGTTCGGCGGGGCGCTGCTGGTGGCGACCTTCGTCAAGCCGCTGGCGCGCATCCTGGGCGCGGGCAGCGCGGTGCGCGGCTACCAGCACACGATGGCGATCTTCGCCGCGGTCAGCGTCGTCATGTTCCTGATCTGTTTCGCCGCCACCCGGGAGCGGGTGACGCCGCCGCCGGGCCAGCGGACCCACGTGGCCGGGGAACTGCGCGAGCTGTTCCGGAACTGGCCCTGGGTGATCCTCAGCATCGGCGCGGTGTGCTCGACCTCGTTCATCATCCTGCGGGCGGGCAGCACCCTGTTCTACTTCAAATACGTCGTCCGGGACAACGGCGCGCCGGTGCTGCTCGGGTTCATGGACCGGGCCACCTTCTTCCTCTCGACCTCGGCGGCCTGCCAGATGCTGGGCGCGGGCGCGCTCGGCTTCGTGGCGCGTCGGGCCGACAAGCGCCAGCTCGCGATCGCCCTCACGCTTGCGACCGCCGTCTGCTTCGCGTCGTTCTACTACCTGCCGCCGCAGGCCTTCTGGCTGCTGATCCCCATCAACGCGGTCGGCAACTTCTGCATGGGGCCGACCTCCGCCCTGGTCTGGGCGATGTACGCCGACGTCGCCGATTTCGGCGAGTGGAAGTTCGGCCGGCGCTCGACCGCCCTGGTTTACTCGGCGTCGCTGTTCGCGTTGAAGACCGGCTCGATGATCGCGGGCGTCGTGCTGCCGTTGTTCCTGGAGCATTTCGGCTTCGTGCGGGACGTCACGCAGACGCCCACCGCAATGCTGGGCATCCTGCTCGCGTTCTCCGTCATGCCCGGGGTGTTTGCGCTGCTGAAGGCCGTCGCCCTCTGGATCTATCCGCTCGATCAGGGAACGGTCGATCAGGTCAGCCAGGCGCTGCTCGCGCGCCGGGCGTAGGCCGGCGGAGTGCGCCTCTGCTCCTCGAAACGCAGGCCCGGCTTGCGAATGCGCCCGCATTTCCGCAGGTTCGCTGCCCGCGTGTCCCCCCGGTCACGCCGACGCGCCCCATGAAAATCCCCGCGATCATCCCCGCCGGCCTCCTGTTTGCCGCCGTCGTGGCGGCGCCGGCGCAGGGCAAACCCAGTCCGCACCTGTCCGCGCCGGCCCGCACCACCTGGATGGCCGACAACGGCAACGGCACCTACACCAACCCGCTCTTCTACGACGAGTTTTCCGACCCGGACCTCATCCGCGTCGGCGACGACTATTATCTCACCGGCACGACCATGCACTCCATGCCGGGTCTGCCCGTGCTGCATTCGCGCGACCTCGTGAACTGGACCTTCATGGGCGATGCGAGCGGCGGGCTCGATTTCAGCCCCGCGTGCCGGCTCCAGGACGGGAAGAACATCTACGGTCAGGGCATCTGGGCGCCCAGCTTCCGGTACCACGACGGCGTCTTCTACATCTTCAGCAATGTCAACGGACGCACCACCCACCTCTACACCGCCACCAATCCCGCCGGACCGTGGCGGCACCGCGAACTGAAGCGCGCGTTCCACGACCTCTCCGTGCTCTTCGATGACGACGGCAAGGTCTATGTCGTCTGGGGTTATCAGGACCTGAGAATCGCCGAGTTCGACCAGAACTTCGACGTCATCCCCGGCACCGAGCACGTCCTCTTCGCCAAGAACGACGGCATGGGCGAAGGCAGCCACTTCTACAAGATCAACGGCAAGTACTACATCATCAGCGCGTGGTGGGACGGGCGCATGCGCATGGCCTGCGCCCGCGCCGACCATCCCGATGGCCCCTACGAGGTGAACCCCGAGATCTGCGCCGACGAGGATTTCGGCATGCCGATGGGCAACCGCCTCGTCCACCCCTGGGGCGGCAGTTTCGCGTTCACGCCCCGCCAGCCGCATTCGGTCGGACACCTGTCGCTGCACCAGGGAGGCATCGTGGAGACGCAGAAAGGGGCGTGGTGGGGCTTCTCGATGATGGACGACAATTCAGTGGGCCGGGTCACCTGCCTCTCGCCGGTCACGTGGAAGGATGGCTGGCCCTACTTCGGCCTGCCCGGAAATCTCGAGCGGGTGCCCCGCACCTGGGTGAAGCCCGACACCGGCTTCGTCTCGGCGCCGACCGCGCCCTATCAGCGCAACGACGATTTCGGCGGACCGCGCCTGGCCAACGTGTGGCAATGGAACCATTTTCCCGCGTCCGGCCAGTGGTCGCTGACGGAGCGGCCCGGCTACCTGCGGCTGCACGCGCTGCCGGCGCACAACCTCTGGGATGCCCGCGACACGCTCACGCAACGCGCGATCGGGCCCGAGTCGATTCCGACGGCCGAACTGGACACCGCCGGCATGCAGCCGGGCGATCGCGCCGGACTCGCGCTGTTCAATTATCCGTACGCCTGGATCGGCATCGCCCGGACCCCGGCCGGCTATGAGTTGCGCCAGTTCGATCAACGGACCGGCAAAACCACCACGGCCCCGTTCGCCGGCGGGCGGATCTGGCTGCGGGCCCGCTGCAACTTTCTCACCGAGAAGGCGACGTTCAGCTACAGCACCGACGGCCGCGACTTCCGGCCGTTCGGCACCGGGTTCACGATGATCTATCAGCTGAAGACCTTCCAGGGCGTCCGCTACTCCCTGTTCAGCTTCAACGTCACCGGCACGCGCGGCGGCGATGCGGACTTCGACCGTTTCACGGTGGACGAGCCGCACCCCTACGGTTTCACGCGCCCGATCCCGGCGGGCCGGATCATCATTCTCGAGAACCTGCTGGACGGCTCGGTGCTGGAGGCCACGGGCGACCGGCTGGCCTCCGTGCCGAAGACCGACGCGCCGGCCGCACGGTTCAAGGTCGTCGGGCTGCCACTCGGACGTGTCGCCCTCGCGACGGCGGCGGGTCTCCGCGTCACGGTGACCGGCCCCGGCATGACCGATCGCGTCTGCCTGCGGCCGGCCCAGCCGGACGGCTCCCCGGCACAGACCTTCCAGTGGATCGAGACGCCCTACGGCGACGTCCTCCTGCTCTCGCTCGGGACCGACCGGTACCTGCGCATCTGGCCCTACCAGGGCGCCATCACGGCGAACGCCCGCGGCGCCTTTTTCGACCATCGCAACGGAGCCTCGTTCACCTTTCGCGTGATGCCGTAGCCGCCCGGCGTCACGGCTCGTGGATGACGAGCGTGCGGTCGATGGCGACCGGACCGAGCACCTGCCGCCGGCCCGAAGGCCAGAAGATCACGATTCGCTGGACGTGCGCGTCCTCGCCCAGCCCGAAGCTCAATGCGGAATCGGATTGGGACATGAACCCCATGGCGGGCGCCTCCGTCGCCGTGAGCACACGCGTCGGCGTGTGAATCTCGACCCGGGCGCCGCCGGCCTCGTCGGGGCCGTGGGTCGCCACCAGCACGAGGCGGAGCCAGGGCAGCCCCAGCCGCTCGTCGTTGCGGAGCAGGATGGGCGGTCCGTCGTTCTGGGCGATCACCACGTCCGGGTCGCCGTCGCCGTCAAAATCCGCCACCGCGACGCCCCGGCCCAAGATCGGCCGCGCCCAGCGGGCCGCCAGCGGAGCCTTCGCCACGGGCACCCAGCGGTCGCCGCGATTCCAAAGCACCTCGGGCGCAGCCAAGAGCCGGGCCCGATCCTCGGGGCGGTTGACTTCCGGCTCGGCGCGTCCTTCGGAGGAGAACAGCTCCCACCGCCCGCTGTTGTCGATATCGAGCGGCGCGACTCCCAGCCTCGATCGCAGCTCGAGCATCGGATCTTCCCGGAGGTCCGGCGGCAGGCGCGCCGCCGCCAACAGCGCCGCCGACCTCGGATCGAAGAAGCCGCCGGGCGCGATCGGCAGGAAATTGGCGGCGGCCGCACCTTCCTGCCTCTCCGCTGCGGGCAACGGTTCGAGGCGGAAATGTCCGTGCCCCAAATTCACAAAGAGCGCGGCGGGAGCCTTCGCGTAGGTGAACAGCAGATCCAGCCGGCCGTCGCCGTTGACGTCCAGCGGCGCCACCGCGAGGTTCCAGGCGACCGGCTGCTCCGTTTGCGGATCGATGTTGTGCAGGCCGGCGTCATCGGGGACCCGCTCGAAATGGCCTCCGCCCAGGTTGCGATAGACCGTCGGAAATGCGCCCGTGAAGCCCACCGGGGTGCCATAGGAGTAGCCCTGCCGGGCCACGCGCAGCGCCAGGGCCAGGCTCATTCCCTGCGGCCAGCGCGCATAGTTGGCGACCACGAGATCGAGCCGGCCGTCGCCGTCATAATCGATCCACGTGGCGCCGATGGCCCAGGTGTGACCGTCGCCCCCCACGCCGGCCGAGGCTGTGACATCCTCGAACGTGCCGTCGCCGCGGTTGCGAAAAAGCCGGTTCCCGCCGACGCCGGCGATGAACAGATCGGGATGGCCGTCGTTGTCGAAGTCCCCGGCCGCCGCGCCCATGCCCTGGATCTTCACATCCAGCCCCGCCTGGCGGGTCACGTCGGTGAAGTGGCCGTGGCCGTCGTTGCGAAACAGCTCGCAATGACCGCCGGACCCGGCCTCGCCCGGCCAAGGGGCCCCGTTGACGAAGAAGAGATCGGGATAGCCGTCGCCGTTGTAGTCGAACACCACGACCGCTCCGCCCAGCGTGGAGGGTGGCCGGCTCGTCGCGCTGGCGCCCGCCAGGCGGGAGAAGGCCAGCCCGGAGGAGGCGGTGACGTCCGTGAAGTGCACCTGCGGCGTGGGCGCCGGCGGCGGCAGGAGCCAGGAGAAAAGCACGCCGATAACGATCGCCGCCACCACCAGCGGCAGCACCACCGGCAGCAGCAGCGGCACCATGCGGCGGCCGGTGGGAGCCGGCGGCGGCGAGGGAAAACCGCTCTTCGGCAGTGGAAATTCAGGGGACATCGGGCAAGATTGCCAGGAGCGGCGCGCAGGCATTGAATCCCCGCCAGCGCTGTGCTGTAAACTCTTTCCCGCATGCCCCGCCTCCGCTCCATCCCGCGCCTGCGTCCGGTGCTCCGTTGGCTGGGCTTCGGCGCTTTCTGGACCCTGGTCGGACTCGCCTTCGCCGGGCAGTTCTACCTGTCCAACAGCCTGCTCGGGCGGACGACCACCTGGACGGATGCAATCACCTATTCCCTGGGCGACTGGTACGTCTGGGCGGTGCTTTCCCTGCCGATCGCCTACCTGGCGCGCCGCTTTCCGCCCGAGAACACCGCCCCCTGGCGGACGGCCGCCATCCACCTCAGCGCGGCCCTGGTCTGTTCGCTCGCCTACGTGGTCCTGCGCTCGCTGGTCGGGCAGGTGCACAGCGCACTGCTCGGGGACCCGGCGACGTTCGGCGAGGTGTTCTATCCGCTGCTGGTGAGGACCTTTCCCTTCAATCTCCTGATCTATGGCGTCATCGTGTCGGTCTGCCACGCGCTCGAGTACTATCGGAAATACCACGAGCGGACCGTGCAGGCGCTGGAGCTGGAGAAGCATCTCACCGAGGCGCGTCTGCAGGCGCGTCTGCGCCAGCTCAAGCCGCACATCCACTAAAACGACCTCGCCGTCATCGCCGCCCGGCTGTA
>JBJKRV010000489.1:0-3060 GCA_046704465.1 Opitutaceae bacterium
ACCTTGGCGCGCGCGCACAGCATGCGCAGGGCGAGCTGCGCCGCGCTCATTTCGAGCGAGAAGATGAGCGTCGGCACCGCCTCGCCCTTCTTCGGCACGGCCGCCGCCTCGGCCACATTCAGGGCCAGCGAGGTCTTGCCCACCGACGGGCGCGCCGCCAGCACGATCATTTCCTGACGCTGGAAGCCGTAGGTAAACTTATAGTCGAGGTCCTTGAAGCCCGAGGCGACACCCGTCAGTTCGCCCTTTTTCATCATCATCTTGTTGATGACGGTCATCGCCTCGCGCGTGGGGTCCTTCATCGGCTTGGCCGCATCCGAAATGCGGTCCTGCGTCACCCGGAAGACGTCCTGCTCAACGCGGTCGATGAACTCCTCCAGCCCTCCCTGGTAGTCAAAGCACTGCTCCACCGCGCCGGTCGCCACCTTGATGAGCTCCCGCAGCAGATAGAGTTCGCGCACCTTCTCGATGAAGTACACCGCCTGGGCCGTGGTCGGAATCCGCGCGCTCACCTGCATCAGGTAGGGCACCCCGCCCACGGCTTCGAGCTGCCGGGACGTGCGGAGTTCCTCGACCAGCACCTCGATCGCCACCGGCGGGCTCTTCTGGTAGAGCTCGCAAAGCTTCTCGTAAATCAACCGGTTGGCGGGGACGTAAAAGGCCGCCGGCACCAGCCGGGCCTCCAGACACCGGGCGATGGTGTCGCTCCCATCGAGCAGGCAGCAGGAGAGCAGATATTCCTCGGCTTCGATGCTGTGCGGAGGCGCGCGGCCCGCAAACGCGGGCGCCCCCGCGCGGGCGGCGGACTCGGGGCGGGAGGGGGCGTTCGCCAGGAGGGTCTCAGCCATTCGGAAAACGACCAGTTAGGGGCACGGGAGCCGGCGGCGGCAACACCAGCTTGTTAACAAGTTCCTCCCCGCCATTGGGGCGCCGGACGACGAACGGCGAAGGCAGGCCCGGAGCACGCGCACGGGCTCAACTTTCGGCGGGAACGATCGGATTCTCCGAAACCACGTCGAAGCTCAATTCGACCGACACGTCGGGGTGAAGTTTGACCGTCACCTGATGCTGGCCGAGCGACTTCACGGGCGAATAGAGGTGAATCTTGCGCCGGTCGATTTCCAGCCCGGCCTGTGCCAGCCGCTCGTGGATGTCGAGCCCGGTGACGGCTCCAAACATGCGCCCACCCTCGCCGGTCTTCACCGCGAAGGCGATATGGGTCGCCTCCAGCTTCGCGGCGAGATCGCGCGCGGTGCTCAGCTCCGTCGCTTCGCGCTCGGCCCGGCGTTTCTTGAGCGCCTCGACCTGCTTGCGGTTGGCCCGCGTGAGCGGCACGGCGATGGCGCGCGGCAGCAGGTAGTTGCGCGCATAGCCGGCGCGCACCTTGACTTGATCGCCTTCGGCACCGAGGCCCTCGACGGGTTTGATCAGCAGAACTTCGCTGTAAGCCATGACGGAAACGGGTTGAAATGGATCTGGGATGAGGTCGGAAGCGGCCGCCGGACCTCAAAACGGCACGTCATCATCGGCCGCGGGCTGGTCGCCGCCGTCAGTCCGGGCGGCGCTGCGCGGTGGCGGGACGGAACGCGAGGCCGGCGACTCGCCGCCCTCGGCGTCGGACCGGGCCCCGCCGCCGCCGCCGCGGGACAGGAATTGCACATTGTCCAACACGACCTTCAGCTTGTTGCGCTTCTGGCCGCTCTGCTTGTCCTCCCAGGAATCGAATCGCAGCCGGCCCTCGATGAAGGCCGGGCTGCCTTTCTGCAGGTATTTCGAGCACAGCTCGCCCTGTTTGCCCCAGGCCTCGATGTCGATGAAGGCCGTCTCGTCCCGGGTCGCCCCGGACTCGTCCCGGTATTGACGATTCACCGCCAGGCCAAACTGGCAGATTGCCGTGCCCTTGGGCGTGACCCTCAGCTCGGGATCGCGCGTGAGGTTGCCGATGAGGAAGACTTTGTTCAGGTAGGCCATGGGGTGGGCGCGAGGTTGGTCAGACGGACTGTACCAACACGCGGTAGACGCTGGTGTTGAGCCGGAGGCGTTCGTGCAAATGGCGCGGGCCCTCGGGCGGGGCGGTGAAATCCACCTGCACATAGACGGCGTTGGGAAGTTCGCGGTCGGTGATCCGCGCAAAGTCCTTCTTGCCGAGATTCTCCACCGCCGAGATTTCGCCCTGCACGGCGGCGATCTCCTTGCTCACTTCTTCCATGAGCTGGTCGATGGTCTCCTCCTTGCCGCGGTTATCGAGGATGAAGGTGGCGCGGTAAGAGCGTTTCGTTTGGGTCATGTGGGTCGGTCTCGGCGGTTGAGCTGATTCATGGCCTCGTCCGCCCCCCTGTCAATGAGGAGGGAGAGGCCGTCGGCGTAAGTGGCTAGATGTTGATGGAAGATGACTTGTTCATCGGGCGTGAACTTGCCCAGCACGAAATCCTTGAGGTCCATTTCCGGGGGATGCTTCGGTCCGATCCCGATCCGATACCGGACGAAGCCGCTGCCCAGATGTTCGAGCAGGCTGGCGACTCCGTTGTGGCCGCCCGCACTGCCGCGGACGGTGATCTTCACCCGGCCGAGTTCAATGGTCAGGTCGTCGTAGACCGCGATCACCCCGGAGGGCGACAGCTTGTGAAAGTCGGCGAGCGCCCGCACCGGACGCCCGCTTTCGTTCATGTAATTGGCCGGCTTGACCAGCAGGCAGACGGGCTGCGACGGCCGGTCCCACCGGGCGATCTGGGCGCCGAAGCGAATCGATCGCCGCCAGGTGAGTTTGAGGCGCGACGCCAGGACGTCGACCACCGCCGCCCCCGCGTTGTGGCGGGTGCCCGCGTAGGTGCGTCCCGGGTTGCCCAAACCGGCGACGAGGAGCATGGACATGTCTCAAAGAACTCCGAGCCGAGCCCGCCGGATTCAGCCGGCAGGGATGCAGGGAAAAGTCTATTTCTTGGCGGGCGGTGCCTTCTTTTCGGCACCGGCGGGAGCCGCGGGTTTGGCGGCCGCCCCCTTGGCCCCGGCGGCAGCCGTGGCGGGTGCCCCGGGCTTGCCTCCGGCGGCGGGTGCTCCGGG
>JBJKRV010000490.1:0-3410 GCA_046704465.1 Opitutaceae bacterium
GCAGCCACAGGTCGGGATAGGCGCGCACGGCCCAGCTCTTCAGGGCGTTGATGCCGATCGCACCGAGGATCGGCCCGACGAGCGTGCCGCGGCCGCCGACGGCCACCCAGACCACGGCTTCGATCGATTTGGCCGGGGTCATTTCCGAGGGGTTGATGATGCCGACTTGCGGGACGTACAGGGCGCCGGCCAGGGCGGCGATGGCGGAGCTGAGCACGAAGACGAACAGCTTGTAGCGGATCGTGTTGTAGCCGCTGAATAAAGCCCGGTTCTCGCCATCACGGATCGCGCGCTGCACCAGGCCGAACTTGGTGCGGTTCAGCCAGCGGCAGCCGAGGTAGACCAGGAGGAGGGCGATGCCGGTCGCGATGAAAAGCCCCCGCTGGGTGGAGTTGCGGCGCAGATCGAAGCCGAGCATGAACTTGAAATCGGTGAAGCCGTTGTTGCCCCCCAGGAGGATGTCATTGCGGAAAAACAACAGCGCCGCGGCGTAGGTCAGGGCCTGGGTGAGGATTGAGAAATACACGCCCTTGATGCGGGCGCGGAAGGCCAGGTAGCCGAAGACGAGCGCGACCGTGCCCGGCAGGAGGAACACCATCACGAGGGCGAACGGGAAACTGGAGAACGGCTTCCAGATGGCCGGCAACTGGGACCAGCCCAGGAAGACCAGAAAGTCGGGAATCGGCTGATGGTACTGGCCCAGGTTCCCGATCATCCGCATCAGGTACATGCCCATCATGTAGCCGCCGAGGCTGAAGAACAGCGCCTGGCCGAGGCTGAGCAGGCCGGTGTAGCCCCAGAGGATGTCCACGCCGATCGCAAAGATGGCGTAGCACAGATACTTTCCCCACAGGTTGATCGTGAAGTCGCTGATGGTGCCGTGGACGTTCAGCCACGGCACGACGACGATGACGAAGAACGCCGCAATTCCGATGAAGACGAGTTCGCGGCGGGTGGCGGCCTTGGAGGTGCGGGACAGCATGGCGGTGTCAATCCTCGAGGCTGCGGCTGCGGACCGTGAAGAGCCCGGCAGGCCGCCATTGCAGGAACAGGATGATGGCCAGCAGCACCAGGATCTTGCCGAGCACCGGGTTGAGGAGGATCTGCTGCAGCGACTGGTCGGTGACGCCGATCCCCAGGGCGCTGACGACGGTGCCGGTGAGGTTGCCCACACCGCCGGCGACGACGGTCATGAAGCTGTCGACGATGTACGTCTGGCCGAGGCTGGGACCGACATTGCCGATCTGGGAGACCACGGCGCCGGCCAACCCGGCGAGCCCGGAGCCGAAGGCGAACGTCAGCATGTTGACCCAGCGGGTGCGCACGCCCATGCAGGCCGCCATCGATCGATTCTGCATCACCGCCCGGATCAGGAGGCCGAGCGAGGTGCGGGTCAGCAGCAGCCAGGTTCCAGCGACGACCAGGGCCGCGAACGCGATCACGAACACGCGGTTGTAGTCGAGGATGACGTCGTGAAGGTTGAAGTGGCCGAGCAGCCAGTCCGGCGAATCGACCTGCACGTTGTTCGCGCCGAAAACCATGCGGAAGCTCTGCTGCAGGAAGAGCGAGACCCCCCAGGTGGCGAGGAGCGACTCCAGCGGGCGCTTGTACAGGAACCGGATGACGACGCGCTCCAACACCAGTCCGACCAGGGCGGCGGTGAGAAAGCTCAGGGGGATGGCGAACAGGAAATAGCTCTGGTACCACCAGCCGGTGGCGTGCAGGCCGGGGAGGTTGAATCCGAAAGCGATCGGCCGGCCGTCAAAACTGAACGGCAGGGTGATGGAGAACCCGAAGCCGTCGCCGAAGACGTTCTGCACCACGTAGCAGGTGTACGCGCCGACGGCGACCATCTCGCCGTGCGCCATGTTGATGACGCCCATCAGGCCGAAGGTGATGGCCAGGCCGAGGGCCACGATGAGAAGGATCGAGCCGAGGCTGAGACCGCGGAAGAGCGTGCCGAAGAAGTTGACCACCTCGATGTGGCCGTTGATGAGCTTGATCGCGCGGCGGGCGGCGTCCACGACCTCCGGCGGGGAGTGTTTGTTCGCGGCCAGCGTCTTCAAGTCGTCGAGCGAGCCGATCGATTCGAGTTCGCCGAGCGTCCGGGCGGCAGCGGCCTGCACTGCCGGGCGGGGATCGCCGAGTTGGAGCAGGGCGATGGATTCGCGGATGGTCGATTGCAGGGCCGGCACCGTCTCCTTCTTCAGGCGGGCCTCGAGGGTCGGCACATACCGGAGGTTTTGGGAGTTGCCCAGCTTGACGATCGCGGCCCGGCGCTCCTGGGGATCGGGCACGGCGAGGTCGAGCATGTCGAGAGTCTGCTGGATGACGCCCCGCAGGCGCATGTCGATGAACGCCTCGTTGAGGTCGTCGGTGGTGAACCGGAGGATTTGGCCGTGGGCGTCGGTCAGCAACCGGCCGTCGTCAACCCGGGTCGCCGTGGACCGGTTGTTGGCGTCCGTCTGCTCGCTCAGGACGACCGGGATCGGCGGACCGCCGCCGGGATGGGGATACAGGTAAACATTGTCCGTGGTCCACTGGGTGAGAACCCCGCGGACCGTCTTGGAGCCGGTGTCGGCCAGGGCAGCCAGGATCTGCTTCTGGGTTTCACCCTTGCTGAGAATGGCCTGCACCAGTTTGGCGCGCAGGGCGGCTTCGCCCGCCGGGGGCGCCGTGGCCGCCCGGGCGGCCACCGTCCATCCGAAGACGGCAAGGAAGCAGAGCAGGACGCAGCCGGGAATCCGCATGGGAAAAGAAAAGGGCGGAGGGATTGAGGCTCCGCCCTGGGAATTCTGCCGAGCCATGGCCGGCATGGAGCAGGCGGCGTGCCTGCTTTATGAACCGAATTACTTGCCCATCGCGGCCAGTTTTTCGTCGAGCGCCTTCAGCATCCAGGGATCACCCTGCACCTGGTCATAGCTCTTCAGGATCCGGAACTGGCCGTTGGCGCGGGTCTCGCCGATGTAGACGTTCTTGGTCGTGTAATGGTCGGGCTGCACGGTGATCTTGCCGCCCGGGCCTTCGAAGCTGATGTCGCCCGACTCCAGCGCGGCGCGCACCTTGTCCACGTCGAACGAGTGGGCCTACTCCACCGCGGCCTTCCAGAGATAGACGCCGTCGTAGGAGAGCACCATCGGGCTGTCGACCACCCGGTGCTCCTTGACCACGCCGGGATAGTCCTCCGTCTGCAGCCAGTGATTCCAGCGCATCAGGAAGCTTTTGTTTTCGGGAGTGTCGAGCGACATGAAGTACGTCCAGCACCCGAGTTCGCCGACAAGGTTCCGGGTCGGCATGCTGCGCAGCTCGTCCTCCGCGAGGCTGAAGGAAACGATCGGGCATTCCGACGGGGTGAGGCCCGCCGCCACGATTTCCTTGAAGAACGGCACGTTGGAGTCGCCGTTGATCGT
>JBJKRV010000491.1:0-3036 GCA_046704465.1 Opitutaceae bacterium
GCCTGCGGCCGCGCCGGGAGGTCGTCTCGTGATCGTGGGCGACGAGCATCAGGCCGCACTGCAGCGGTTGATCCGCGCCGGCGAGTTGAAGCTGAAGCCAGGCGGGCCCGGCGAGGAAGGCTTCCAGCTCGATACCTGTCCCGACGGCACGCTGGCCGTGACCGGCGCCGACGATTCCGGGACGCTCTATGGCTGCCTGGAACTGGCCCGCCGCGTCCGGGCAGACGGCGGCCTGCCGGCCAACCTGCATTTCGCCGATGCCCCGGTTTTCAAACTGCGGGGCCCCTGCATCGGGATGCAGAAGACCTACATCCTGCCCGGCCGGCACGTCTACGAGTATCCGTACACGCCCAAGCTGTTTCCGTTCTTCTACGACAAGGCCTTCTGGCGCGGCTATCTCGACTTCCTGGTCGACAACCGGATGAACACACTGACGCTGTGGAACGGCCAGCCGTTCGCGTCGCTGGTGAAGGTCGCGAAATATCCGTTTGCCCTGGAGGTGCCGGAGGCGACCTACGAGCGGAACGTGGCGATGATGCACTACATCACGCGGGAGGCGGACCGCCGCGGGATCTGGGTGATCCAGATGTTCTACAACATCATCCTCCCCAAGCCGCTCGCCGAGCATTACGGGCTGCCGACGCAGCTCCACGCGCCCAATCCGATCGCGGCGGACTACACGCGGCGCGCGATCGCCGCGTTCATCAAGGAGTATCCGCACGTGGGGTTGATGGTGTGCCTGGGCGAGGCGCTGCAGGGCGACCAGAACCAGCTCGAATGGTGCACGAAGGTGATCCTGCCGGGGGTGAAGGACGGGATGCGGGAGGCGGGGCTCACCGCGGAGCCGCCCGTGATCATCCGTACCCACGCCATGTACGCCCGGCTGGTCATGCCGGCGGCGTTCAAGGTCTACCACAACCTGATCACGATGACGAAATTCAACGGCGAGGCCCTGACGACGGCGCACGTGCGCGGCAAGTGGCAGCAACTGCACCTCGCCATGGCCCGCCTCGGCGGCCTGCACATGATCAACGTGCACATCCTCGCCAACCTCGAGCCGTTCCGCTACGGCGCGCAGGCGTTCATCCAGCGCTGCATGCAGGACGCGCACGACCACCTCGGCGCGCTCGGCCTGCATCTCTACCCGCTTTCCTACTGGAACTGGCCGTATGCGCCCGACAAGACCGACCCGCCGCTGCTCCAGTACCAGCGCGACTGGTTCTGGTACCAGGCCTGGGCGCGCTACGCGTGGAATCCGGACATCAATCCCAAGGTCGACCGCGCCTACTGGATCGGCCAGATCGCCGCCCGCTACGGCACCGACCAGGCGGCCGCCGACATCCTCGACGCCTACAACCATTCCGGGATGGTCGCGCCGCTGCTCCTGCGGCGCTTCGGCATCACCGACGGCAACCGCCAGACCCTGTCGCTCGGCATGACGCTCGACGAACTCGTCAAGCCCCGGAAGTACCATCCGTTCCCCACGCTGTGGGAGTCGGAGGCCCCGCCGGGCGAACGCCTGCAGGAATACGCCGAGCGGGAATGGAAGCACGAGCCGCACACCGGCGAGACGCCGCCGGAAGTGATCCGTGAGGTGCTCGCCGATTCCCGGGAGGCGGTGGCCGAAATCGACGCCGCGGGTCCGGGCGTGACGAAGGACCGGGCCGAGTACGAACGCCTGCGCAACGACATGGACTGCATCCGGGCGATGGCGCGGAATTATGCCGCCAAGGCCAACGCAGCCCTCTGCGTCCTGCGCTACCATTACAGCCATGACCTCGCCGACATGGAGCGCGCGGAGCGATACCTGGCCGAGAGCCTCACGCACTACCGGACCCTCGTGGCCTTGACCCGAAACACCTACTCCTACGCAAACTCCATGCAGACCAGCCAGCGGCGCATCCCGGTGAAGGGCGGGCTCCACGGCCGGCCGGCTTACTACCTCTGGAGCCAGATGCTGCCGATCTACGAGAAGGAGTTGACCGACTTTCAGCAGAAGGTGGCGCGGCTCAAGGCGGGGGAGGGCGCCGCAGCCGTGCCGGCCCTGCACCTGCAACCGGCTGCCTTCACCCTGCTGAGCCCGGGCGCCGAGACCTACACGGTGCGCGCGGGCGCCCGCGTCTTTACCGATCGCGCCGACACGATCGCCTCGCTGGCCCCGGCCCTGAACGGGCTCACCGGAATTCGCTTCTCCGATGCCGCCGCGGCCGCCGGGCGCCTCGCTCCGGTGCAGATCGAGGCGAAGGCGCCGGTGCGCGTGCTGATCGGCTACTTCCGGTCGAAGGATCCGCATTGGCGGCAGCCGCCGCAGTTCGAGACCGATGCCCTGGCCGCCGAGCACGAGTCGGATGCCGCGCTCATCGGCCATGCCGCCAGTTTCGCCTCCCTGCCCGGGGTCACCGTGTACGTGCTTCACTACGGCGCCGGCCGGCACGCGCTCGACGTGCCCGGCACCGGCAGCTACCTCATCCTCGGCGTGGTGGGGGCGGAGTAGGGCCGGCCCATCCGCCTTCCCGCACGGCCCTTGCCGAATTTCCAGAAAATCCGGCACTACCACCGGCATTTTGTGGTCAAACCGGGGTAGTCACGAAAGGAGTTATGCGCACAAAAGTTCTCCATCTCGGGGCGGCCCTTGCCGCCGCTTCCTTTGTCACTTTGGCCGGTGCTGCCACTGCGACGGCTGGCAACCGATCGGTCGCGCCGTCGCCGGCAACGTCACCCGCCAGTCCCATGCCGGCGCCGGATCGCACGATCTATGCGCCGACGCTTCCCACGGTGGCCGAGTTGTCGAGCGTGGCCAAGGCCCAGGGACTGACGATCGAGAAGGTCGAGCAGACCGCCGGGCGGGTGGATGTCGAGTACCGGCACCCAAACGGGCAGCTCAGCACGGTCGCCTATCTGCGGTTGGCATCGGCCGACACGGCGGTGCCCGCCGCCGGGGTGGTGGCAGCCGCGCCGGCGGTCGCTCCGCATACGACGATCATCTACCAATCACCCCCGGATTATTGGGGGCCGGGTTGGGGCCAGGATTGGGGG
>JBJKRV010000492.1:0-4212 GCA_046704465.1 Opitutaceae bacterium
TCCCCGCACTGCGCAATCGCGACCGCGCGACCGACTCGGGCACCGATCCCCGGATCGATCTGCACGAGGCCCTCGTAGAGCAGCGCGATTTCCCGCCAGTCGATGACCCCGGACACGGCGCGGTGCGCGTGGATGGACTGGATAGCAGCCTCCAGTTGATAACGGCCCGGACGCTTGAAAGTGGAGGCGGCCCGCAAGAACGCTTCCGCCTCGTCGATCATCGACCGCGACCACAGGGTCGTGTCCTGCCGGTCCAGCGGGATGAATCCCCCCTGCAGCGTATAGCGGGCGGCGCGGCGCGCCTCGCAATGGAGCATCAATGCCAGCAGCCCGCGGGCCTCCGGCTCGCCGGGCATGAGCTGCACCAGGGTGCGGCCGATCGAGATGGCCTCGGCCGCGAGGACGCGGCGGGTCGAGGACTCGTCGGCCAGGCTGTCCCAGCCGGCGGTGTAGGCGGCGTAGATCGCGTGGAGGACGAAAAGGACGCGCTCGTCCCATTCCGGCGGATCGGGGACGCGGAAAGGGATGCCGGCATCGCGGATCTTGACCTTGGCGCGGACCAGCCGCTGGCCCATCGCAGCCGGCGAAGCGAGAAAGGCGGAGGCGATGCGCCCGGCGTCGAGGCCCAGCACCGTCTGCAGCATCAGCGGCGTGCGCACGGCCGGATCGATGGCCGGATGCGCACAGACAAAGAGCAGCTTCAGCCGCTCGTCGGGGAAACCCGCCGGAGTCGCGGCGGCATGCTCGACCTCCTCGGCGAGCGGTCGGAGGTACGCTTCGGACGCCTTTCTCACCTGGTCGTGGCGCGCCGCATCAATCAGCCGGTTGCGGGCGGCATGCAGCAGCCAGGCCTCCGGCTTCTGCGGCACGCCGTCTGCCGGCCAGCGTCGGAGCGCGGCGGCAAAGGCGTCGCTGAGGGCGTCCTCCGCGGCGGCGACGTCGCCCCAGCGCGCCGCCAGGTATGCCACCAGCCGGCCGTAGGAGTTGCGCGCGACGGCGTCGACGGTCTCATGCGTGGCCGATTCGCTCATCGGCGCGCGTCATCCGGCCGGGCGGGGGGCGAAGGCGAAGCCGACCAGTGGACGCACCTCGACGGACGCGAACCCGGCGGACGGGTGGCGCGCGGCCCACTCGAGCGCGACGTCGAGATTCGGCACGTCGATGATGGCCAGGCCGGCCAGAAACTCCTTGGTCTCGGCGTATGGACCGTCGTGGACCTGGCGCTGACCTTCGCGGACGGAGACCGTGGTGGCCGTCCGCGGCGAACCCAGGCCGACGCCGCCGACGAGGATGCCCGCGGCCTGCAGGGCTTCGGCGTAGGCGCGGCCCGCTGCCGCTCCGGCGGCGAGGCTGCGGTGGTCGAATCGTTCCTCGGATTGGTGGACAAGCAGGGCGTATTTCATGGCGGCGGAGTTGGCAGGGGGTGGCGGGTGGGACGGATCGTAGGCGGCAGACTCACCAGCTCTGGGCACCCGCCACCTGACGCGTGGGGACGTTGAGCCGGTTGAAGACGTTAACCGTGGCAATCGCGAGGAGCAAACCGGCGAGGGCGGCTTCGTTGTAGTGGCGCGTCGCCTCGTCCCAGATGTCGTCGGGCACGGGGTCGGCCCGATCGCTCAGGCGGGTGACACATTCCGCCAGGGCGAGCGCGGCCCGCTCGGCCCCGGTGAAATAGGGCGCCTCACGCCAGGCGGAAATGGCGAACAGACGCTCGTCGGATTCACCCGCTTTTTTGGCCGCCTTGGCGCCACTGTCGATGCAGGCGGCGCAGCCGTTGATCTGGCTGATGCGCAGATGCACCAAGGCGAGGGTGGCCGGCGAAGCGCCGCTCTTGTAGGCGGCTCCATAGAGAGCCTGGACGGCAGGGACGGCCTCAGGGAGGATCTGGCCGGGGTTCTTCATTCGAGGTTTCATCGTGTTCATGGGATTCATTGTGGTTGAGAATTTGGGCCGACGATGTTCGCGGCTTCACCAAGAGGACGGGCCGGAACGGGCCATTCAGACATCTGGCGCTCGAAAGTCCCGGGACCCGGCGCCACATTCGTGACCGCAGCCACCACCCTGCCCCTGCCGCAGGCGTATCACCTGCGGGTCCAAGCCGGAGAGTTCACCCCCGGCAAACTCCAGAGAGCGTCGTGCGGGCAGGGGCCCGGGCGCGACAAGACGCACCGCGGCGCCCGGCCAAAGCCACAAGGACTCCGCGTCTGTCGAAGGAATCGTCAGCCGACCAGGGCGAGCGCGACGATGCCGATTTGGTACACGATCTCCGCGACAATCAGGGCGGCGATGAAGATGTCGACCGCCTTCCCACCCCGGACGTTGCAGGAGACGCTGAAGGCCTTGTACATGAGATACACCATCCAGCAGGTCGCCAGGACCGCGGCGATGCCCACGCCCAAAAGGATGGCCGCGTCGGCCGCGCCCAGCTGCGGCTTGGTTGTCGACGTCGACAGGTGGTGAATGAGCGCCTGGCTGATCCGATGGAATCCCGGCGTCAGGAATGCCAGGCTGCCGATGATCGACGGCCAGCGCGCCAGGGCCTCGGTGCCCATGACGTCGACCACCCGGAAGGACGTCTTGGAGACGAGCTTCCCGGCGAACACGAGAACGACGGCAAGGCTCAGCCAGTCGACGAACCCTTCGGAGAGAAAAAACCACAGAGGCGTGCGCGTTCCCGGATGCGCATCAATCACGCCGTCGAAATGGGTGCCGCTCCAAGAGCCGACCAGGCCGGCCAGGAAGATCAGCACCAGGCCCCAGACGAGGGCCTTGGAGCCCGCGACGTAGGCAAAGGGATTAAACAAAAAGGTGCCGAGTTTCTTCTCGTTGTTCCGGCTCATGATTACTCCCTGGAATCCGTGGGGGACGCGTTCAGCTTGCCAATGATCTCGTCCAGACGGTTCCGGACGGTCGGATAACTCACCTTCAGCAGTCCGGCCATTTCCTTGAGGCTGCCGCTGGCCTTCACGAAATCCAAAACGAAGTCCTGGTCATCCGGCGGCAGGCTGGCCAGGGGCGGCAACGGGAAAAGTCCCTCCACCTCCGTCTCGCACGCCTCACAACGGAGGCGCTTTACCGCCAGTCTTCCCCCGCAACTTGGACAGGCGATCGGGAGAGATTTCATGCCCTGGAGTTCAATTTAAATCACTCCAATGTCAATTTTATTCATCTACAAGTCACTTTAATTAACTAATCGATCGGTTTTAAGAATCCAAATTTCTGCTTCGGGTCAGCCAGCCATGCAGCCAATTCCAAAGCCGCGCTCGCACCTTGCGCCTCCGCGCTCCGGGACCGCAGATCAATTCAGCCCGAGTGTGTTTTGAAGCGGTGGTTTCATCCGCCCACAGTGCCACCTTCCGGCATCCGTTCTTGCTCCGCCGCGCCGTCTTTGGTTGAACTCACGCCCCGCGCGCCAAGGACCCAGTGACGAGAGCCGGGCGCGCGAGCCTCCAGAAACCAAGGACGAACGCGCCACTTTCAACCGCCAAGCTTTCCCAAAATGTCCAAGACTGATCTGACCCGAAAATACTCCTCCATCGTTCACGACGGCGCCGACCGCGCCCCCAACCGCTCCATGCTGCGGGCGGTCGGCTTCCAGGACGACGATTTCAAGAAGACGGTCGTCGGCATCGCCTCCACCTGGAGCATGCTCACGCCGTGCAACATGCACATCGATGCGCTCGCCCGCGAAGCCGGCGCCGGCACCGATGCGGCCGGCGGGAAATCGATCATCTTCGGCACCATCACCGTGGCCGACGGCATCAGCATGGGCACGCTGGGCATGCGCTACTCGCTGGTCTCGCGCGAGGTCATCGCCGACTCGATCGAGACCGTCTGCGGCGCCGAGGGCTTCGACGGCCTGGTCGCCATCGGCGGCTGCGACAAGAACATGCCCGGCTGCGTCTTGGCCATGGCGCGCCTCAACCGGCCGTCGGTCTTCGTCTACGGCGGCACCATCCTGCCGGGCATTCATCCCGAGTCGCACCAGGACTGCGACATCGTCTCGGTCTTCGAGGCCGTGGGCCAGCACGCCGCCGGCAAACTCGACGACGCCGACCTGCGCACCATCGAGGCGTGCTCGATTCCCGGTCCCGGCTCCTGCGGCGGCATGTACACCGCCAACACCATGGCCTCGGCCATCGAGGCCCTGGGCATGAGCCTGCCGAACAGCTCGTCCCAGCTCGCGATCAGCGAGGAAAAGAAACTCGACTG